>NZ_BAFS01000192.1 GCF_000308415.1 Nocardia asiatica NBRC 100129
GTTTGGAAGCGGGCGGAACGGTCGTCGTCCTCACCGGGACGGATCTGACCGGCACGACCGCGGTCGACTTCGGCGGCACACCGGCGACCTCGTTCACGATCGACTCACCGACCCAGATCACCGCCGTAGCGCCCGCCGGGACCGGTACGGTGCAAGTCACCGCCACCACCTCCGGCGGAACCAGCAACGGCCTCGCCTACACCTACATTCCGGTTCCGGCCCTCGCGGTCGTGCTTCCGAACGTAGGACCGGCGGCCGGTGGAACGACAGTCGTCCTCACCGGGACGAACCTGACAGGCACCACGGCCGTCGACTTCGGCGGCACACCGGCAACTTCGTTCACCGTCGATTCCGCAACACAGATCACCGCCGTCACTCCCGCCGGAACGGGAACGGTGCAAGTCACCGCGACCAGCTCCGGAGGAACCAGTAATGGTCTTCCATTCATCTATATCTGACGGCTGATGCGGCTGGGCCGTCGGCAGGCTATTGCCGGCGGCCCAGTTTCGTTGCGGTTGAGCCGATACAACAGAGTCTTCTTCACCGTCGAGGGAGGCTGCAGGGGTAAGGGGGTTTTCGTTGGCGACCGTATTGAAGATGCTGCTAGCGGAGCGGCATCTGAAAAGTCATCCGGATTTCCTTGTCGCGTACGACCGGTGCGCGGCGCAGCTGGACCCGCCCATTCCCCCAGGGCATGGGCCGGCGAAAGCGCAGTATTACCAGTGGCTGTCCGGGCGCATGATCGGATTTCCGCGCGACTATCACTGCCGGGTGCTCGAGAAGATGTTCCCCGGCTGGACAGTTGAAGGATTGTTCCAAATGGCCAACTCGACACCGGCGGGCACGCAAGCATTCGGACCGGGGCCTTCGGGCACCGACGTCCGGCTCGAGGCGTTCCTCGGGGTGGAGACCAGCACCAGGGGAACTACGCTGGTCTACCCCTCGTTCGAGCTGACCGGGTCGTCCGTGGACGCACTGCGGGCGGCGGGGATCTCCCGGCGGCGAATATTCGGGAAGCAAGAGGGTGCCTTCCCGGATCGTCCCGTCGAAATCCCCACTGTGGTGGCGGAGAACGATTTTCGCGGACTGCTGTACATGTTCTCCTTGCTGCAGCGCCACACCAGCATTCGGGCCGAGGTCCGTAGCGACCGATACATGGTCACCCACTACGACCGCCCCTACATCAGTTTCGGGCTGTGCGGTAACAACTGCACCCGGTTGTATGCGCACATCGTCGACGACCCGCTGTTCACCATCCATGACAGCGGCGCGGAGGACGGCCTGGCGGCGGTGCGCCTCGAGCTGATCGACGGAAGCCGGTACGACTCGAACGACGACCGCAACATCGGCGTCGTCGCGCGAGTGCGACCGAACGCGGATCAGCATCCCGATCGCTACTGGTTCTATTGCGGCGGCTTGGGCCCGCGCGGCACCGCCGGAGCGGGCTGGTATCTGGCCAACTCGTGGCTTTCGCTCCAGCACCGTGTCGGGGACCGCGAATTCGTCGCGGTCATCGGCGTCGACGAATACTCGGACCGGACGACCAGTTTGGAGCATCTGCTGATCGCCTCGCCCGAGCGGAAATGAAAGGTACGCACACCCGTCGTCGGCCCGGACAGTGTTGTCAGCACTGTCCGGGCGGCGCGGACGCATCGGTTCCCGCCCTCGCGGCGGGTTCCGGTCCGAGCGCGACGAAGGAGGACAGTGGTGAACTATCGACCGACATCGGTTCGGGCGGTGCGATCTACCGTGCCGCGCCACCAGGAGTTCCTGGTCTGGGTCGTCCCCGTGTGGGAACGGCGAAGGCGGGTCAATAACCGGCGGGCAACGCCGCGAGCATGTCCCGTGTCACCGCGACGGCATTGTCGGAGCTTCCGCCTTTGACCAGCAGCGTGGCGAAGGCGATGTCGCCACGGAAGCCGACGAACCAGGAGTGCGACCCACCGTCGACTTCGGCCTCCCCGGTCTTGCCGTAGACCTCGCCCTGATCGGCGATGCGCTCCGCCGTGCCACCGAGGACCACCTTGCGCATCATCGCGCGCAGCCCTTCCACGACATCGGGCGCGAGAGCCGGACGGTCACCGTCGATCCGGGTGGGCCGTCCCGTGATCAGGTAGGGCACGGGCGCCGAACCGTGCGCGATGGTGGCCGCCATGAGCGCCATGCCGAACGGGCTGACCACCACTCGGCCCTGACCGATGCCGTCCTCGGTGCGCTGGATCAGGTCCTCGGTGGGCGGCACCGAACCGGAGGCCGTGGGCAGCCCGACCACCGAATAGGACGGCCCGACACCGAGCTTCGCGGCGGTCTCGTGCAAGGCACGACCGGGCAGCGCGCTGGCGAGTTTGGCGAACGAGGTGTTGCAGGACCGCTCGTAGGCGGTGGACATCGGCACATTGCCGACCGTGAACATGTTGTAGTTGGGAATGGTCCGCTCGCCGATGACGATCCGGTTCGGGCACGGCAGCACCGTGTCGGGTGTGGCGAGACCGTTCGACATGGCGGCAGCGGCGGTCACCGTCTTGAACACCGAACCGGGCGGATACTGGCCGATCGTCGCGATGGGCCCGTCCCGATCGGCGGCCTTGTTCTGCGCGACCGCCAGAATCGCGCCGGTGGACGGCCGCAGCACCACCATCATGGTCTGCTCGGTCCGCGGCTGCACGGCGCGCTGGGCGGCGATCTGCACGTACCGGTCGACGCTGAGGGAGAACGACGGCGCCGGCTGCGAGGGCACCTCCATCAGCACATCGGTGTCGGCGCCGTTGGCGTTCATGGTGACCACGCTCCAGCCCGCTTTGCCGTCCACCTCCGCGATCACCGCCTTGCGCACCTGGGTGAGCAGATCGGGCGCGAACTCCCGATCTGTCGCGACCAGATCCCACTGCTGGGTGAGCGTGACGCCGGGCAATCCGATGAGATCGGTGATCACCTGACCGGATTCGGCTTCGTTGAGCAGGGCGACGGTGTAGGTACCCCGAGCCGCCTTCGCCGCGTCGAGGATCGACTGCGGTGTCAGCGACTGGTCGAAACGATGCAGCGCGGCGGCCAGCGCGGTGGCCACCGTCGCCGGATCGGCGGCGTCCGCCACTGCGAACGCGACCCGGGACACTTTGCCGGGCACCATCACGTCGCTGCCGGACTGTTCGTTGACCCGCGATCGCGGCGGCGGATTCGACCGCAACGCCATGGTCTGGGTGTCGCCGAGTTTCGGGTGGATGTTCGAGGAGGTCCAGCGGACCATCCAGCGCCCGTTACTGCGGCCCATCTGCAACTGGCCCGAATACTTCCAGGTCCGGTTCTTCGGCAGCCGCCACTCGTAGGTGTAGTCGACGGTCGCGGTGTCACCGGTCACCCGCGCCGCGCCGGTGCGCGCGGTGAGCTGCTCGGCCTGGAGCTGGTCCCACGCCGAACGCAGTGCGCCGCTCGCCCGCTCCGGCAGATTGGTGAACTGCGCGGCCGCGCTCACCCGGTGCTCGGCGAACGCCTTGACGAACGCGTCCGCCGCGGGCACAGGTCCCTGCGGCCGGCTCGCGCAACCGGCCGCGGCCACGGTCAGGACCGCGGCGGCGAGCGCGAGGATCATCCGAGTCGACATCGGCACCGATGCTAGTGGTCACCGACGGGCAAATGCCTGCGGCACTCCGCGATTCGTCGTGCCCGCGGGCGCGGTCAGTCCACCAGGACGGTGGCGAAGGTGGCGATCTGCCGGAACCCGACCCGGCTGTAGGCCCGGCGGGCGATCGCGTTGTAGTCGTTCACGTACAGGCTCGCGGTGCGGCCGGAGGCGACCACGGCGTTCGCGACCGCCGCGGTGCCTGCGGTGCCGCGCCCGTGCCCGCGATGGTCCGGATGCACCCAGACGCCTTGGATCTGACCGGTGCGCCGGGACAGCGAGCCGACCTCGGCCTTGAACACCACTTCCCCGTCCTCGAAACGGGCCCAGGCACGGCCGGATTCGATCAAGCTCTGGATGCGGCGGCGATAGCCACGGCCGCCGTCACCCGCCCGCGGATCGACGCCGACCTCCTCGATGAACATGGCGATCGCGGCCGAGAGGTAGCGGTCGAGTTCGTCGCGTCGCACGCGGCGGACTTCCTGGTCGGGTGTGGCCAGCGGCGGCTGGGCCAGCGCGAGTAACGGTTGTTCCCCGCGTAGCTCACGTTCGGGGCCCCAGTGCCCGGCCAGCATCTCCCACAGCGGCAACGCCAATTCCCTGCGGCCCACCACCGAGGAACAGATCCGCGGCCACCGGATCGCCCGATCGGCGAATGCGCGCAGCGCGTCACGGTCGCCGAGCAGCGGAACGAGGTTCGCACCCGAGAAACACAGCGACTCCGCGGGACCGCCCCGGGACCAGAGTTCGCCCTGCCCACACCGAGCGTCCAGACCGAACTCCTGCAACCGGGCCGCGACCATGCAGGAGGCCACCGGATCGGCATCCAGCACACGTAGCACCTGGGCTAGATCCCGATTAGCGAGCTGCCGCGCAGGGGCGTATTTGGCCCGTCGCGCCGGCTCCAGCAGACTCCGCACGATCACAGCCTGCCACGAACCGGCGCGATGCGGTACGTCTCCGCGGAAAGCCGTGGTAGGCGGCTCAGCCGACGGTGACGACCGGTTCGCCGGCGGCGTCCGCACCCATCTCCTCGGCGATGCGCATCGCCTCTTCGATGAGCGTCTCCACGATCTGAGCCTCCGGAACGGTCTTGATGACCTCGCCCTTGACGAAGATCTGGCCCTTGCCGTTGCCCGAAGCCACGCCCAGATCGGCCTCACGCGCCTCACCCGGGCCGTTCACCACGCAGCCCATCACGGCCACCCGCAGCGGCACCGTCATGCCCTCCAGACCGGCGCTCACCTCGTTGGCCAGGGTGTACACGTCCACCTGCGCACGCCCGCAGGAAGGACACGACACGATCTCCAACTTGCGCGGACGCAGGTTCAGCGATTGCAAGATCTGCCCGCCGACCTTCACCTCCTCGGCGGGCGGCGCGGACAGCGACACCCGGATCGTGTCACCGATCCCCTCCGCCAGCAGCGCGCCGAAGGCGACGGCCGACTTGATCGTGCCCTGGAACGCCGGACCCGCCTCGGTCACGCCCAGATGCAGCGGATAATCGCACTGCGCGGCCAACTGACGATAGGCCTCCACCATGACCACCGGGTCGTTGTGCTTGACCGAGATCTTGATATCGCCGAAGCCGTGCTCCTCGAACAGGCTCGCCTCCCACAACGCCGACTCCACCAACGCCTCCGGCGTGGCCTTGCCGTACTTCTCCATCATCCGCTTGTCCAGCGAACCAGCATTCACCCCGATACGAATCGGGATGCCCGCCGCACCCGCGGCCTTGGCGACCTCCGCCACCCGGCCGTCGAACTCCTTGATATTGCCCGGATTCACCCGCACCGCCGCGCACCCGGCATCGATCGCGGCGAAAATATACCGCGGCTGGAAATGAATATCGGCGATCACCGGAATCTGAGACTTCCGCGCGATCGTGGCCAAAGCGTCCGCGTCCTCCTGACGCGGACACGCCACCCGCACGATGTCGCACCCCGACGCGGTCAACTCCGCGATCTGCTGCAAGGTGGCGTTCACATCATGCGTCTTGGTCGTCGTCATCGACTGCACCGAAATCGGGTGCGCACTACCCACCCCCACATTGCCCACCATCAACTGGCGGGTCTTACGCCGTGGAGCGAGCACTGCCGCGGGAGCGGTCGGCATCCCCAATCCGATTGTGCTGGTCACCTTCGGCTGCCTACTTTCATCGTGTCCGGCCGGTTCGGTGCCGAGTCTAGCCTTGGCGCACGACGCCCACCCTGTGACAGCAACGACAAGGCTTCCCCGGTGACCACGCCAGACTACGCGGCGAACCGCATCGCCCGGCCACCGGCCCGGCTCAAGGGAACAGTTTGATCGGGTTGACGATGTCGGCGGCCAGGGTGAGCAGCATGTACGCGCCGCCCATCACCACGAACACGTAGGTGACGGGCAGCAATTTCAGATAGTTCACCGGCGCACCGGGGGCCAGGCCCTTCCAGCCACGCACGGTGTTGCGGATCTTCTCGTAGACCACCACCGCGATGTGGCCGCCATCCAGCGGCAACAGCGGCAGGATGTTGAACGCGCCGAGGAAGAAGTTCAGGCTGGCGAGCATCATCACGAACACCTGCCACAGGCCCGCCTGAGCACTCTCGCCGCCGATACGGCTGGCTCCGTAGACGCTGACCGGGGTGTTCGCATCGCGGTCGCCGCCCGTCACGGCCTCCCACAAGTCCACGACCTTGGCCGGCATCTGCAACAGGGACTTGAAGACCTCGACCGCGAGGTCGCCCGTGAACGCGATCGACGCGGGAATCGCCGGCAGCAGACTGTACTGCACCGGCCCACGGTAATCCTGGCCGACTCCGATAGCGCTGACCTCACGCCCCGGACCGCCGTCGTCCGGGTAGCGCATCACGCGCTCCGGCGTCACCGGGATCGTCAGCGTGCGCCCGTCGCGTTCGACGGTGTAGGTGATGGTCCCCGTCGCCTTCTGCGTCTCGACCACGAATTGCTGCCACGTCTCGACCGCAACGCCGTTGACCTTGGTGACCACGTCGCCACGCTGCAGACCCGCTTGCTGCGCCGGACCCAGCCCGGAGCAGTCCTGCTGAACCTTGCCGGGAAGCTCGCTGCGGACACAGCTCATGGCGCCCAGCGCCGTCGGCGCCGGCTGCTCCAGACTCGGCAGGCCCCAGCCCACGGCCAGCACCACGATCAGGATGAAACCGAGCACGAAGTTCATCGCGATGCCGCCGGACATGACCAGCAGACGCTTCCAGGTGGCCTGGCGGTACATGGCGCGATCGAGTTCCTCCGGCCGCAGCTCGTCCAACGCCGTCATGCCCGCGATGTCGCAGAAGCCGCCGAGCGGAAGCACCTTCAGGCCGTACTCGGTCTCGCCGCGGCGGAACGAGAAGATCTTCGGTCCGAAGCCGATGAAATACCGGCGCACTTTCATTCCGGTCGCCTGGGCGGCCCACATGTGCCCACATTCGTGCAGCGCGATCGACACCGTGATGCCGAGCGCGAACAGCGCGAATCCCAACGCGAACACCATCTGCTCTACAGCCCTCCTGCGCTTGCGCCAGCTCTGACATCCCGCACGCACGCGTCCGCTCCTGGCCGCGAGCACTCTGTTCACCCTAACCGGACACAGGTCCGTCCTGTGTGTTCAGTGTGCCAGGACGCCGTGGGTTGGCGAGTCCGATCCGGCGCCGAACGGGGTCAGCCGCGCACCCGAGCGGCGGCGAACTCGCGCGCCCAGCGGTCCGCGGCGAGCACCTCGTCGAGCGATTCCGGTTCGGCGCGCCAGCGCTCGGCGGCCTCGACCGCGGCGGCCACCGTCCGCACGATCTCGGGGAAGCGGATGGCGCCGTCGAGGAATGCCTGCACCGCGACCTCGTTGGCGGCGTTGTACACC
>NZ_BAFS01000191.1 GCF_000308415.1 Nocardia asiatica NBRC 100129
CTCGGTGACCGACCAGATGCCGTACAGCGGCGGTTCCGGCCGCCCCGCCCCTTGCTCGTTCCACCTGTCCCAGCCGGTGTACGCGTTGGAGACCAGCAGCCACGCCCCCAACACGATCTGCGCCGCGGCCGCGATCCGGTTCGCTCGGGGCGTGCGCAGCAGCGGTAGTGTGGTCGACGGTCCGGCCGTCCGATTCAGCAGCAGCACGTTCACCAGACGACCGGCCTCCGGCGCGAGCAGCACCAGGCTCAGCAGCACGAGGTGGAACGCGAGGATCTTCGCGGGCACGTCATAGGTCATGTCCAGCACGAACACCTGTGTCGTGCACACCAGGCTCAGCAGCGCGCCCAGCAGGGCGGTGCGAGGCACGAACAACAGCACGCCGCCGAGCAGTTCCGCGCTGCCGAGCAGGATCTCGTACTGCGGCGACACACCGATCTGGTTCCAGAGCACCGCCATCGGACTGAAATCTCCGTACGGCTGGAGCAATCGACTCAGTGGAGTCGGCGGCATCTGGGTCGGGATGGCCTTGGCCATGCCGTACGCGACCAACTGCCCCGCCAGGCACAGACGCACCAACAGCAGCAGCCACGGCTGCACGGCCCGGTAATCCGGGCGGTCGCGGTCCAGCACGCTCCAGATCAGCGTGCCGAGCAGCGCGGCAACCAGGACGACGAATACCAGCACCCAGAAGTACGCCTGGTCTCCGCTGATCGATGCCGTGTTCGCCGCCACGGACGCGCCGAACACCCGCGTGCCGGTCCACTCGACCACCGGGCGCAGTGCCCGGGCCACGCCGGAGTTCACCCAGTCCGGCAGCCATTCGCGCGCCAGTCCCAGGAACTCGGGCAGGATCGACGGGTACACCAGGCAGAACAGCCCGATGTACAGGAAGACGAAGCGGAACGCCACTCGGGTGCCGCCCCGCCAGGGCCGGGTACCGGTATCTCGCGCGCCCGTGTCGGCGTCCGTCCGATCGAGGATCGCTTCGGTCACGGCGGTCCCTCCAGTCCGAGTCGATGCAGACCGAAGGTATCGAAAACCGCCGCGGCCGTAGCGGTTTTCGGCTGGATCTCCCGGGTCAACGGAAATACGGGTACTCCTGAACGAAGTGGAAGCCCCGGCTGCGCAGCGGGAAGGAGTCCAGGTCCATGCGGTCGAGCGACACGGTGACCGGCGTACCGTTCAGCTCCCCGGTCAGCAACAGCGTGTCCGGGGTGGGCCGGGTGAAAGTGAAGGCGCCCGAACGGGCGGGCGGCGTCTCCGGCGACTGCGGCGCGGCCGACAACACCATGGTGTGAGCGGCCTCGTCCACCGTCGCCACGACGGGGACGAACGAGCCGTCCATCGTCTGCACCGTGGTGCCGGGCCGGTCGAAGATCATTCGCCGCCAGCGGTTCTCGTCGGTGATCAGCGGTGGCGCCGGATGCCCGTCCCTGGTGAACTCGCCGACGGTCCAGATGCCGTACAGCGCGGGCTTCGGCGCGCCGCCACCCGCCTCGCGCCAGGCTTGCCAGCCGATGTGCACACCACCGATCAGCACCCACAGTCCCAGCGCGACCTGCACCCCCGCCGCCAGCCGGTTCGCGCGCCGGGAACCGAACAGGGCAGGCTGCGCGGCCGGCTCGGACGGCCGTTCCAGCACGAGCACATCCGCCAGCCGCCGAGCCTGTGGCGCCAGTACGACCAGCGACAACAGCAGCAAATGGAAGGAGAGGATCTTCACCGGCACGTCGTAGGTCATGTTCAGCACGAAGACCTGCGCCATGCTCACCAGGCTGAGCAACGCGCCGAGGGTGGCGGTGCGCGGCACGAACAGCAGCAGACCGCCGAGCACCTCGGCCGTGCCGAGCAGGATCTCGTAGGCGGGCGCGGCACCGACCTGGTTCCACAGCACCGACGCGGGGCTCATCGTGCCGTACGGCTGCAGCAGCGCGGTGAGCGATGGCGGGGGCATCTGCGACGGAATGGCCTTGGCCAGACCGTAGAACAGCATCTGGCCACCCAGGCACAGCCGGAGGAACAGCACGAACCAGCGGTGCAGCGCCCGGTAGTCCGAGCGGCGACGATCGAGGATCGACCAGACGACCGTGATCACGGCGGCCGCGACGAGTTCGCAGAAGATCAGGACCCAGATGGCGGCTTGGTCCCCGCTGCCCGAATCCTCGCGCAACACCGCCTCGACACCGAAGACGTGTTCACCGACCCAGCCGAGCAGCGGGCCTGTCGCGCGCAGCTGCCAGATGACCGCGCTTTCCGGCAGCCACTTGCTCACGATGCCCGTGAAGACGAACAGGATCTGCGCCATCAATACGCAGAACAGCCCGAGGTAGGCGAAGACGAACCGGAACGCGATCCGGGTGGGCGGGCTCCAGGGCCGCCGCTCGCTAGCGACCGCTGCGCCGTTGCTCGGATTCGCGACATTCGTTCCGACCGTACCCACACCGCTCCCCTCGCGAGCCGACATTTCCGCGAGCCGAACCTATCCGGCCAGGTCATGGCATGACCTCCGGGAAAACCCCGGTTTTCCGCGTACATCTTCCGGTCTACGTGCCAGCCCCACCGGCGGCGTGCACTCGGTCTCGCGGTTCCGGCCCGCCAACAACTAGAACGCGTTACAGTCCGCGTATCCCGGAGCATCAGGGGCGGTGCGGCCGGGCCGCACGTGTCAGGAGGACAACATGACCGACGATCCCGACCCGGCACAGCGACAGCAGCTGACCGTCAGCGAACGCGACCTGGACGTGCTCGCCGGGGACCTGGCACGCTGGCTCGGCACGAAGGTCTCCGCCGACGAACTACCGCGGATCTCCGAATTGTCGCGTCCGCAGTCCGGCGGCATGTCCAGCACGTCGATCCTGTTCGACGCCGAGTGGAGCGCCGCGGGACGCCGGGAGCACGGGTCCTTCGTCGCGCGGATGGCGCCCGAGGCCGGGTCGTTCCCGGTGTTCGAGACCTACGACCTGGCCACCCAGTACCAGGTGATGGCCGGCGTCGCCGCCGCCAGCGACGTGCCGCTGCCCGGCCTGTGCTGGCTGGAGACCGACGAAAAGCCCCTCGGCACACCGTTCTTCGTGATGCGCCGGATCGACGGACGGGTGCCGACGGACAATCCGCCGTACGTGTTCGTCGGCTGGCTGTTCGACGCGAGTCCCGCCGAACGGCTGCGGCTCACGCACAACACCGTCGAGGTGATCGCCAAGATCCACGGCATCCCCGAGCCCGCCGCGCTGTTCCCGATGCTGAGCGGGCCCGGCGAGTCGCTGCGCAGGCACGTCGCCGCGCAGCGCTCGTGGTACCGATGGGGACTGGCCGACGACGGCTTCCGGATCCCGCTCATCGAGCGGAGTTTCGCCTGGCTCGACGAGCACTGGCCCACCGACCCCGGCCCGGACGTGCTCAGCTGGGGCGATGCTCGCCCCGGCAACATCATCTTTCGCGAACTCGACCCCGCGGCGGTGCTGGACTGGGAAATGGCGGCACTGGGCCCGCGCGAGCTCGACCTGGGCTGGGTGATCTTCATCCACCGGTTCTTCCAGGACCTGGCCACCCGTTTCGGCCAGCCGGGGCTGCCCGACTTCCTGCGCCGCGCGGACGTGGTGGCGAAGTACGAGGAGCTGACCGGTCATGCGGTGCGCGATCTCGACTTCTACCTCGTCTACGCCGCGCTGCGGCACGCGATCGTGATGGCGCGGGTGAAGCGCAGGATGATCCACTTCGGCGAGGACACCGACACTCCCGACCGCGACGACTACGTCATGCACCGGGCAAGCCTGGAAGCGCTGCTCGACGGAACATACGAATGGGACTGACCATGCCTGTGCCTTTGGACGAGTACCCGATCCACCAGACCCCGCTGTCGCTGGCCCGCGTGGCCTCCAGCGATCGGAACTTCTACGACCGCAGCTACTTCAACGCCCACGACCGCGCCGGCGGCACCCTGCTGATCACCGGATTCGGGGTGTATCCCAACCTCGGGGTGACCGACGCCTACGCCGCGGTGCGCCGCGGCGACACGGTCCGAGCGGTGCGCTTCTCCGACGCCCTCGGCGACCGGAGCCTCGACCAGCGCGTCGGCGGTTACCGCATCGAGGTGCTGGAACCGCTGCGGCGCATCCGGGTGGTCTGCGAACACGACGATCTCGGCTTCGACCTGACCTGGACCGGCGCGTTCCCCGCCGTGCAGGAACAGCCGCACCTGATCCTCTCGGGCAACCGGCCGATCATCGAGGCTTCCCGGTTCGCGCAGGTCGGCTCGTGGGCGGGGACACTGCACGTGGACGGCGACGACATCGCGGTCGACCCGGCGGTGTGGACCGGCACCAGGGACCGCTCCTGGGGCATCCGCCCGGTCGGCGAGACCGAGCCGCCCGGCCGCGCGGCCGCCGAACCGTCGGGCGGCTTCTGGTGGCTGTACGTACCGCTGCGGTTCGAGGACTTCGCCGTCGTGGTCATCGTGCAGGAGGAGCCGGACGGCAGGCGCACACTCAACGACGCGACCCGCGTCTGGCCGGATGGGCGCACCGAGCAGCTCGGCTGGCCGCGTATCTCGATCGACTACCGTTCCGGTACCAGGCATCCCGTCGGAGCGCGACTGGAGCTGACCACGCCCGACGGCAAGCCGCTGGAGATCGAGATCACGCCCGGCACCGGCGTCCCGCTGCACGTCGGCTGCGGCTACGGCGGCGATCCGGATTGGCAGCACGGCCAGTGGAAGGGCCGCGACTGGTCCTCTTCCAGCCGCTACGACCTGAGCGACCCGGCGATCGCCGCCCGCGTCCCCTACGGCGTCACCGACCACGTCGCCCATGCCCGCTGCGGCGACGCCGAGGGCTGGGGCCTGTTCGAACACGCCAGCCTCGGCCGACACGACCCCACCGGCTTCGCCGACTGGGGCTCGGTCGCGCCCTGAGCCGAAGCCGAGCCCCCGGCGTACCAACCGCACCGGCCTTCGATCGAAGGCACTTTCCCACAACACCCGCGCCGAACCGCGGTTCGGTCGACGGTGCTACCGCTCGAACAGCGCTGCCGCGAGCACCACGCCCTCCACGACGCGCTTGGGTACCACCAGAGGTCCTCCTCCGGCGGCGAGCAGAGCCGCGGCTTCCGCGACACTCGCGGTGCCGACGGCCGAACGTATCCGGCTGCCGGGATTGGGGACGGCGACGGCGGCCAGTTCGGCGGCGGCATAGGACCGCAGCGGCACTGCGAGTTCCGTGGCGACGGCACGCAGGCCCGGTTCGGCGCAGCGCTGCGCGATGGTGGCCAGGCATGCGATCCGATACTCGCCCACGGTCTCGCGCAGGGCGGCGCGGATCGCGCCGGCCGAGGTGCGCGGCCGCAGGCCGATGCCGACGACGACGTCAGCCGACGGCACGCGAGCCCGCGAATCGCGCTGCGGCGGTGGCGAAGCGGCGCACCGCCTCGGGGTTTCCGGCGGGGTGGGTGTGCAGGTACGACGCGTGTACGTTGCCGATCAACGCCCCCTCCCGCACACGCTCTCCCGCACTTCCGCGCCAGCCCCACGCCGGGTTCCGTGGCGGCGCCGACACCAGGCGCGTGCGGTGGAATTCGTGTCCTCGGACGCGTTCGCCGGCCCGCCACAGGGGCGAGTCGGCCAGTGCGACGGCGTCTCGGTAGCCGAGGGTCAGTCGCGGTCCGAATTCGGCGTCGGCGTCCACCACGCCCGCCATCGGGTGCCCGTCCAGCGAGCGAGTGAGATACAGCAGCCCGGCGCATTCGGCGTGCACCGGCATGCCGTGCCGGACGGCCTCGGCCACCGCGCGCAGCAGACCGGAATTCGCGGCCAGTTCCGCCGCGTGTTCCTCGGGGAACCCACCCGGCAGCACCAATCCCGCAGTCGCGGTCGGGAGTTCGTCGTGGAGAGGATCGAACACCGCCACCTGAGCGCCCGCCGCCGCCAGCAGCTCACGATGCTCGGCGTAGCCGAACGTGAACGCCGGGCCACCGGCGATGGCGACCAGCGGCTCCAGCCCGTCGGTCTCTTCGCACCCACGCACGGCGGTGGCGGGATCCCACGCGGACCCGGTGACCGACGATCGAGCGAGGGCCGCGATGGCGGGCAAATCGACGTGCGCGGCGACCAGGTCCGTCATCGCGGCCACCGCCGCCGTCGCGGACGCACCGTGCTCCACCGCGGGAATCAAGCCCAGGTGCCGGGAGGGCACCTCCAGTTCGGCCAGGCGCGGCAGCGATCCGAGCACCGGCAACCCGACGCGATCACAAGCCGCACGCAGCACTTGGTCGTGACGTTCACTGCCGACCCGGTTCAGGATCACACCGCCCAACCGGACGCCGCTGTCGAAAGTGGCGAAGCCGTGCAGCAGCGCCGCCAGACTCTGGCTGTGCCCACGCGCGTCGACCACCAGCACGACGGGCGCGCCCAGCAGCGCCGCGACCTGCGCCGTGGACCCCTCGGCCACCGGCCCGGCGTGCCGATCATCGATCCGGCCGTCGAACAGGCCCATGACCCCTTCGACCACCGAGAGGTCGCACCCCTGCGCGCCATGCCGATACAGCGGCACCACACGATCCGCCCCCACCAGCACCGGATCCAGATTCCGCCCCGGCCGCCCCGCCGCCAACCCGTGATACCCCGGGTCGATGTAATCGGGCCCCACCTTGAACGGCGCCACCCGGTGCCCCGCCCGCCGCAACGCACCCACCAAACCGGTCGCCACGGTCGTCTTGCCGCTGCCCGAGGCAGGCGCCGCCACCACGACCGCCCTCAAATCCGCCCCCGCTCCGCGAGTGGCCCACCCTCGTGCGGGCCTCTCGCGATTCGCCACAGCCGTGCGCCGATAGCGACGGTCACCATTCGATGCCTCGCTGGCCTTTGCGGCCCGCGTCCATGGGGTGCTTGAGTTTGGTCATCTCCGTGACGAGGTCGGCGGCTTCGAGGAGGGGCTGAGGTGCGTCGCGGCCGGTGATGACGACGTGCTGGTTGCCGGGGCGGGCGTTGAGGGTGTCGACTACTTCGCCGACGTCCACCCAGCCCCACTTCAAGGGATAGGTGAACTCGTCCAGAACGTAGAAGCGGTGCCGTCCGGCCTCCAGGCGGCGTGCGATCTCCTGCCAACCGGCCAGCGCCGCGGCGGCGTGATCCTGCTCGGTGCCTTGTTTGCGGGTCCAGGACCAGCCCTCGCCCATCTTGTGCCATTCCACCGGCGCGCCCGCGCCGGTCTGCTCGTGCACCGCGCCCAGAGCACGGAAAGCGGCTTCCTCGCCCACTTTCCATTTGGCACTCTTCACGAACTGGAACACCGCGACGTCGAACCCTTGGTTCCACGCGCGCAGCGCCATTCCGAACGCCGCCGTCGATTTACCCTTGCCCGGCCCGGTGTGCACCGCGAGCACCGGCTGGTTGCGCCGCTGCCGGGTGGTCAGCCCGTCGTCGGGAACGGTCTCCGGAACACCCTTGGGCATCGAATCTCCTTGCTCGTCCTCGGATCACATCCGAACCTGTGCGTCCGGACCCCTCACGCTGCTCGAGCCGCCCGCACCGACATCCCGGTCGGGCTCCCGGCACCCGCGCGGACGACGTCCGCGACCGAATCACCGGTCAGCTCGGCCAGTCTCAGATAGCCCCCGCACAGGTCGCGGGCCAGATCCGCGGCCAGCCCCAGACGAACCATGCCGCGTTCGCAGTCGACCACGATCGAGGTGACCGCGTCCCTGGCCAGCAAGCGGGCCGCGGCGCGGGCGCGCGGAACCGGATCGGCGCCGCCCGTGGCGCGACCGTCGGTGAGCAGCACCAGCATGGGCCTGCGGCGCGGATCACGCACACGCTCGCGCAGCACCACCTCGCGTGCCCGCAGCAGACCGGCGGCCAACGGCGTCTTCCCGCCGGTGCGCATCCCGGACAACCGGCGTACCGCGATGTCCACCGAGGACGTGGGCGGCAGCACGAGTTCCGCCTCCGCGCCGCGCACGCTGACCACGGCGACCTTGTCGCGGCGCTGATAGGCGTCCCGCAGCAGGCTGACCACCGCACCGGTGACGGCGGACAACCGGTCACGGGCGGCCATGGAACCGGAGGCGTCGACCACGAAGACGATCAGATTGCCTTCGCGCCCTTCCCGATACGCGCCACGCAGATCGGCGGCGTCCAGCCGCAGCGGCCCTCCGCCTCGGCCGCGGGAACGCTGATGCGGCGCGGCCGCGAACACGGTACCGAGCAGATGCAGGCCCGCGGAGGTGTCGGCGCTCGGACGCACGACGCGCCCGTGCCGCGATTCCGCGCGGGAGCGCCGCCCCGGAGCGCCTTCACCGACACCGGGCACTTCCCAGCGCGGGGTTCGCGCCCCGGCGGAAACCGGTGCGCCACTGCGTCCTTCTCGCGAATTCCCGCCGCCCGGCCCCTCGGGCGGCGACGGGTCTTCGGGGCCGCCGTCCGGGTCGTCGCCGGAAGCGCCGCCCGCGTCGTCCGCGGTCGAACCGCTGGGATCCCCGGTCTGTTCGGTCGCGTCCGGCTCACACGTCTTGTCCTCGGGCCGCGCCTGCGCCGCCGCGTCGCACATGGCGTCGTCGAGCTGCTGTTCGCTGATGCCGGGCTCGTCGAACGGATCACGGCGACGCCGGTGCGGCAGCGCCAGTTCGGCGGCCACCCGCACGTCGTCCTCGGTCACCGCGTCACCGCCGCGCCAGGCGGCGTGCGCTGTCGCGGTGCGCGCGACCACCAGGTCGGCGCGCATCCCGTCGACGTCGAACGCGGCGCACAGCGCGGCGATCCGGCGCAGTTCCACGTCGTCGAGCGCCACCCGCGCCACCCGGTCGCGGGCGGCGAGGATCCGCTCGGCCACCTCGTGATCGGCCTCGGCGTATCGGGCCGCGAATCCGGCCGGGTCGGCCTCGTAGTCCAGCCTGCGGCGCACCACCGCCATGCGCACGTCCACGTCCCGGGAGGCCGCCACGTCCACGGTCAGGCCGAACCGGTCCAGCAGCTGCGGACGCAGCTCGCCCTCCTCCGGGTTCATCGTGCCGACCAGCACGAAACGCGCGGGATGGGAGTGCGAGACGCCGTCGCGTTCGATGTGCACCCGGCCCATCGCCGCGGCGTCCAGCAGCACGTCCACCAGGTGGTCGTGCAGCAGGTTGACCTCATCGACGTAGAGCACGCCGTGATGGGCCGCGGCCAGCAAACCCGGCCGGAACGCCTGCTCCCCGTCCCGCAGCACCCGCTCCAGGTCCAGCGACCCGACCACGCGGTCCTCGGTCGCGCCCACGGGCAGTTCCACCAGCCGGGCCTGCCGCGCGCCGGTCTCGTCCACCACCGGCGGCAGCAGCTGGGCCAGCGCGCGCACCACGGTCGACTTGGCGGTGCCCTTCTCGCCGCGCACCAGGACTCCGCCGATGCCGGGATGCACCGCGCACAGGATCAGCGCCAGCTGCAGCCGTTCCTGCCCGACCACCGCCGAGAACGGGAAGCCCGCTTCACCGTCCGGACCCGGACGCGGAAGGTTGCGCTGATCGGACGTCGGCACTGTTTCGGCATGGGACACGGACACGCCCCAACTCTAAGCGCGCGCCCTCGTCCACCCGACAGGGCCCTTCGATTCAGAACCGATGCGGCGGCCGCCGGAAAATGCCGCACCCGCCCCGGAGACGCCCGGAGCGGGTGCGAATGGCGGCGCGGGGGGCGCTACTCCCCGCCCCTGCGCATCGGCACGTGGGCGATGCCGTCTTCCTCGAATTCTTCGCCGTCGACCTTGAAGCCGTGCTTGCTGTAGAGGTCGATCAGGTAGCTCTGCGCGCTCAGCCGCACCGTCGCCGAGCCGACCTCGGCCAGCGCGGCCTGCAGCAGCCGCGTGGTGTACCCGTGGCCGCGAGCGGGCGCCGAGGTACAGAGCCTGCCGATGCGGAAACTCTTCACTCCGTCGTGGTGCTCCTCGCACAGGCGCAGCGTGGCGATCACCTCGCCCTCGTCATCGAGCCAGAAGTGCCGGGTCTCGGGAAGCAGGTCCTTCCCGTCCAGTTCGGGGTACGCGCACTTCTGTTCGACGACGAAGACTTCGACGCGAAGTTTCAACAGCTGGTAGAGCGTCGCGGTATCGAGATCCTGCGCCCAGGAGCGTTTGAGAGCAACCGTTGACATCATCGCGCCTTGCTATCACAACCTAGGCGTGCGCCGCGACCCCTGCGTGCCTCGGCGTGTTCTCACCACCGCCGACGAGGTTCAGCGCCTTGGAGGTCCAATCCCACACTTCGTGGAACAGCGCCGGGTTGTCGGAGAGCTTCACGCCCAGCGAGGGGACCATTTCCTTCAGCTTCGGCGTCCACTCGGCGTACTCCTGCGGGAAGCAGCGCTGCAGGACGTCCAGCATGGCGGTGACGCAGGTGGAGGCGCCCGGGGACGCGCCGAGCAGACCGGCGATCGAGCCGTCCTGCGCGGCGATCACCGCAGTGCCGAACTCGAGCACGCCGCCGACGCCCTTGCGGCGGATCACCTGCACGCGCTGGCCCGCCGTGATCAGCTCCCAGTCCCTGCCCTCGGCGCGCGGGATGAACTCCGACAGCGTGACCACCTTGCCCGCTTCGGACTTCAGCAGTTCGCTGACCAGGTACTTGGTCAGGCCGAGTTCGGTGACGCCGACACCGAGCAGCGAGAAGATGTTGTTCGGGCGCACCGACTTGAACAGGTCGGTGTTCTTGCCGTCCTTGAGGAACTTCGGGGTCCAGCCCGCGTACGGGCCGAACAGCAGGCCGGGCTTGCCCTTGATCACGCGGGTGTCCAGATGCGGCACCGACATCGGCGGGGCGCCGACGGCGGCCTTGCCGTACACCTTGGCCTCGTGCTGGTGGATGAGCGCCGGGTTGACGCAGCGGAAGAACTGTCCACTGACCGGGAAGCCGCCGAAGCCCTTGGCCTCCTTGATGTTCGCCTTCTGCAGCAGCGGCAGCGCGCCGCCGCCCGCGCCGACGAACACGAATTTGCTGATCAGCCTGCGGGTTTCCCTGGTGCGGACGTTGCGCACCGTGACCAGCCAGGACCCGTCGGACTGCTTGGACAGGTCGCGTACCTCGTTGCCGAAGGCCAGGTCGACGCCGGAGGCGCCGAGGTAGGCGAGCAGCTCCTGGGTGAGCGAGCCGAAGTCGATGTCGGTGCCGCCGTCGGTCCAGTTCAGCGCGATCGGGTCGGCGAAGTCGCGCCCGCGCGCCATCAGCGGCAACCGCCGGGTGAACTCCTCGGGGCTGTCGATGAACTCCATGCCCTCGAACAGCGGGTGCGGCGCCAGCGCTTCGTACCGCTTGCGCAGGTAGTCCACGTTGTCGGCGCCGTGCACGAAGCTGACGTGCGGAATCGGGTTGATGAACGCGGACGGGTCGCGCAGGATGCCGTTCTCCACGCCGTAGGACCAGAACTGACGGGAGACCTGGAAGCGCTCGTTGATGTCGACGGCCTTGGTGATGTCCACCGAGCCGTCGGCGTTCTGCGGGCTGTAGTTCAGCTCGCAGAGCGCGGAGTGTCCGGTACCCGCGTTGTTCCACGGATCGCTGCTCTCCGCGGCGGCGGCGTCGAGCCGCTCGAACAGGGAGATCGACCAGTTCGGCTGCAGCTGCCGCAGCAGCGCGCCGAGAGTGGCACTCATGATTCCGGCACCGATGAGGACTACATCGGTCTTTTCAGTCATGGCAGCGTTCGGCACGGGTAGATCGACTTCCTTGTCCTTCTGCGCGGGCCCACCGGGCGGGTGGACCTGCCTGGGCACGGTGTGGGTGTGGCTCGGTTCCGGCGTCCGCCGGCCCCGAACGGCATAGGCGGGATTTAGGTTACCCGCCGTTCACCTAAGCCCAATTGTGCACCTCACCACGCCGCAGCCCCGCAGCGAACCTGGTGAATGTGCGGAATGCGACAGAGATCGTCGTCACTTCGGCGGCGGGGTGACAGCGGTGGTCTGTCGGTACGTGACACCGTCCAATACATTGGTCGCGTGACGAACGAACAGTCCCTTGCCGAGCCGGTCAGCACGTCTCCGGATGGCGGAGGCTGGCGCCCCGACGTCCTGGGCCCGCACTACGAGCAGCGCACTCTGCCCCTGGGTCCAGATCCCGACGGCGAAGGCTCGGTGGACGCCACGCTGGTGCGCTACACCCCCACCGGTGCCGTCGCGCAGACCGCGGGCGCCGTGCTCTACGTCCACGGATTCACCGACTACTTCTTCCAGGAGCACCTCGCCGAGCACTTCGCCGCGCGCGGGTTCCAGTTCTACGCCCTCGACCTGCGCAAATGCGGCCGGTCGCTGCGGGACGGCCACACGCCGCACTATGTGACGGATCTCGCTTTCTACGATCAGGAGCTGGCGGAGTCGCTGCGGATCATCCGGGCCGAGACCGGCGGCGCGCCCGTCGTGGTCAACGCGCACTCCACCGGCGGCCTGGTCGTGTCGCTGTGGCTGGATCGGCTCAACCGCGCCCAGGGCACGGCCGCCGCGGGCATCACCGGCGTGGTGCTCAACAGCCCGTGGTTCGACCTGCAGGGCCCCGCGTACTACCGGACCGTCGGCACGCCGATCATCAAGGCGATCGGACGGTTCCGGAAGATGGTCGAGCTGCCCGGCGGCGGCAAGATCAGCACCTACGGCGACAGCCTGCACCACTCGGTGTCCGGCGAGTGGAACTACAACCTGGACTGGAAGCCGTTGCAGGGCTTCCCGGTGCGGCTGGGCTGGCTGCGCGCGATCCGCAACGGCCACGCGCGGCTGCACCAGGGCCTCGACATCGGTGTGCCCTCGCTGATCCTGCGCTCCCGGATAACCAAGTTCGCCAAGCGGTACGGCCCCGCCGTGGACGTGGCCGACGCGGTGCTCGACGTCAAACAGATCCAGCGCTGGTCGGGCTGCCTGGGCGACCGCACCAACATGGTGCCGATCGACGGCGCCAAGCACGACGTGTTCCTCTCCGGCCCCGAGCCGCTGGCGCAGGCGTTCCGCGAACTCGACAACTGGCTGGACTGGCTGGCGGGCTATCAGGACGCCGCGGGCGCTAAGTCACCAGAGGCTGGTGCGTAGCACGATCTCGGTGGCCAGCTCGTGGTCGGCTTCGGTGGCCACGTTGGTGACGTCGACCTCGACCACCCGGAACTCGCCGTAGACGAACCGCCCCGACGTGTCGGCCACCGCGCGCGGCAGATTCTTGGTGACCAGCAGCGTGGTCGGCACCTCGACCGGGCCGGTGGCGGCGTCGGCCACCACGCCGTCGGCCCCGGGCGTGGCGGGGTGCCCGCGATCGGCCACGACCAAGCTCTGGAAACGGCCGAATCCGCGCGCGCACGCCTGCCAGGCCAGGACCGCGCCCATCCCGCGTCCGGCCACGTTCACCCACGGCAGCCCGAGTTCGTCCAGGATCGCGGTCACGCCGGCCGGGTCGAGCTCCTCGATCGATTCCACCGCGAAGGTGCGCAGATCCGAGTTGTGCAGGCGGGCGCACACCTGATCGAAGACGTCCGCCGCGTCACCCGCGTCGGGCAGCAGGAGCACGCTGTGCCGGGATTCCGGTCCGTCGATCCGCACGGTCCACGCCCGGTCACCGACGGTGATCTGCCGAGATTCCATGCCGAATCACGCTACACGGATCAGGGCGCCGCCAGTGCCCCTCGGGGGCGACCGATTCAGGCGAGCAGGCGCATCCCGGCCCGCTCACCTGCGTTGTGATCGAAGGTGACGGTCAGCTCACACCCGGCCTCCTGGCCGAGCTGCTGGATCAGCGCGTCGGCGAAGTCGGCGCCGTCGGCGGCCCGGCGCAGCGCCTGGCGCACGGTGTCGGCGCGTTCGACGACGATCTCGCTGGAGTCGAGCAGTCCGAGCAACACGTCGGTGACCGCCTCGGGGTCCTGTTTGTAGCCGCGGCGCAGCACCCAGTGGATCTCGGCGAGCACGATCATCGTGATGTAGCCGGGTTTGCTCTCGCTGAGCCCGTCGATCACCTGGTTGGCCCGGGCGGATTGCTCCGGGTCGTCCTGAGTGAGGTAGCGGATCAGCACGTTCGCGTCCAGACCGATCATCGCGGCTTGCCTTCCACGACGTTGCCCGCGATCGCCTCGTTCATCTCGGCCAGGCCGATCGGCGAGCCGGACCAGCCCACGATGCCCTTCAGCGACTTGATCGTGCGCGTTTCGGGCACCAGCTCATAGGTGCCGTTGGGGGTGGGCACGAACGCCACGCGCACTCCCGTGCGCAGACCCATCGCCACCCGCACATCGATCGGGATCGTTATCTGCCCCTTACTGGTGACCGCCGCGGACACCACGTTCCCCCCTCGCCCACCGGGTCTCTTCTCCGCCGCCATCATCCTCACACCCGACCGTGCTCGATCGGCCACGCCTTACCCGGGGCCGAATTCCTTACTGCAAGGTAAGGCGCGGGGTGGCCACCGTCAACCGATACGGCCGCTCACGCCGATCGTCTCGGTGGCCAGGATCGGCAACCCGGTGGGCGCGCCCTCGGCGAGCAGGCGTTCCAGTGCGGCCGGATCGAGATGGGCTTCGACCAGATCGGCCAGCAGGTCCAGCTGCGCGGCCCGCACCGCCGCGACCGAGACATCTTCGGCGACAACGAATTCCGATCGTCGCGCGGCCGCTGCCACCGCACGCAGCCAACCGCGGCGCAACTCGTCGGATTCCAGCAGCCCGTGCAGGTGGGTGCCCCATACCGCGCCGCGGACACTGCCTTCCGGCGCGCCGTCGATGGTGAGCCATGCCGGATCGCCGGTGTGCGTGACACGGCCGTGGTGGATCTCGTAGCCGCGCACCGGGACGCCTTGCGCGTGCCCCGCGCTGCGTCGCAGGATCTTGGTCTCGGCGAACTCGACGGTCAGGTCGAGCAGGCCGAGCCCGTCGACCGCGCCCGCCCCGGACTCCACCGGGTCGACGATGCGGGTGCCGAGCATCTGGTACCCGCCGCAGACGCCCAGGATCGGTCCGCCCGCGGCGGCGCGAGCCCGCAGCGCGTCGGCGATGCCGGTCCGCCGCAACCAGCGCAGATCCGACACCGTCGCCTTACTGCCCGGCACGACCACCAGATCGGCCCCCGCCAAACGGGACGGCTCGCTCACCCACCGCACCGCGACGCCGGGCTCGCAGGCGAGCGCCTCGACGTCGGTGGAGTTGGAGATGCGCGGCAGCCGGATCGCCGCGACGGTCAGCCATTCGGCGCCCACCGGCGGGCGGGGACGGCCGACCGGCGCGTCGGCGAGGGTGCCCAGCGAGTCCTCCGCGTCGATCCACAGGTCCTCGGCGTACGGCAGCACGCCGAGGGTGGGACGGCCGGTGAGCTCGGCGAGGCGCTCCAGCCCGGGCCGCAGCAACTCGACCGCGCCGCGGAACTTGTTGACGACGAACCCCGAGATCAACCGCTGATCCTCGGGCTCGAGGATGGCGACCGTGCCGAAGAGGTGGGCGAGCACGCCACCGCGGTCGATATCCCCCACGAGCAGCACCGGCAGTTCCGCGGCCCGCGCGAGACCCATGTTCGCCAGATCCGTCGCGCGCAGATTGATCTCGGCGGGCGAGCCCGCGCCCTCGCAGATCACCACGTCGTACTCGTCGCGCAGCGCCGCGAGTTCGGCGGCCACCACGCCGCGCAGCTCCTGGCGATGCCGGATGTAGTCCTCGGCGCCCACCGTGCCGACGGCCTTCCCCCGCACCACCAGCTGGGAACGCCGGTCGCTGCCCGGCTTGAGCAGCACGGGGTTGAACCGCACGCTCGGCTCCAGTCCACACGCCTGGGCCTGCAGCGCCTGCGCCCGGCCGATCTCCCCGCCGTCCAGGGTGACCACGGAGTTGTTGGACATGTTCTGTGCCTTGAACGGGGCGACGCGCACGCCGCGCCGCGCCAGCATCCGGCAGATCCCGGCCACGACGACGCTCTTGCCCGCATCCGAGGTCGTGCCCGCGACCAGCAGCGCGCCCTTCATCGGCGTCCCGTCCGGTGCGCGGCCGCCCCGGATGTCCGGCCGACCGGATCGCGTCCGGCCCGGCCGGTCACGGGAGTGTCAGGATCTCGGTCCCCGATTCGGTGACCACCAGGGTGTGCTCGAACTGCGCCGTCCACTTGCGGTCCTTGGTGACCACCGTCCAGCCGTCGTCCCAGATCTCGTAGTCGATCCCGCCGAGGTTGATCATCGGCTCGATGGTGAAGGTCATGCCCGGCTCGATGACGGTCTCCACGGCGGGCTGGTCGTAGTGCAGCACGACCAAGCCGCTGTGGAACGTCGGGCCGACGCCGTGGCCGGTGAAGTCGCGCACCACGCCGTAGCCGAAACGATTGGCGTAGGACTCGATGACCCGGCCGATCACGTTCAGCGCCCGGCCCGGCCGGACCGCCTTGATCGCCCGCATGGTGGCCTCCTCGGTCCGCTCGACCAGCAGGCGCACCTCCTCGTCCACGTCACCGGCGAGGAAGGTCTTGTTGGTGTCGCCGTGCACGCCGTTGATGTAGGCGGTGACGTCGATGTTGACGATGTCGCCGTCCTCGATCACGGTGGAGTCCGGGATGCCGTGGCAGATCACCTCGTTCAGCGAGGTGCAGCACGATTTCGGAAAGCCCTTGTAGCCCAGCGTCGACGGGTAGGCGCCGTGGTCGCACATGTACTCGTGCGCGATGCGATCCAGTTCGTCGGTGGTGACGCCGGGCGCGACCGCCTTGCCCGCCTCCGCCAGCGCCTGCGCGGCGATCTTGCCCGCGATCCGCATCTTCTCGATCGTCTCCGCGGTCTGCACCCACGGCTCGCGTCCCTCGTTGGCGGTCTTCTTCCACGCGTATTCCGGACGCTCGATGGCGCGCGGAACTTCACGGGTGGGCGAGAGCGTGCCCGGGACGAGCGGCTTGCGAGTGCGGACAGACATAGCGAACAGCGTAATCGGCCCACCGCGCCGATGCCCTTCCCCCTGCCTGCGGCGGCGCCTCGATCCCGGGCTCGACCTCGCGGAATCCGCCGTCACCCGGCGGCCGCCCCCGGACCGGCGGGCTGCCGGATCGGCGGGCTGCCGGATCGGCGGGCTGGCGGATCGGCGTCGTCGGCACGGGCACGGGCACGGGAAGGGGCGATCGAGACGTCCGTCGGCAGCGGCATCGGTCCATCGCCCGGCGACGGGACCGCCGCTCGCAGCCGACGCGGCACCCGCGGTCGACCTACCATGGGCGCGTGTCCGCACTACCTCTGATCTTCACCGCAGGCTGGGCCAGCGGCGTGAACGCCTACGCGGTGGTCCTGCTGCTCGGGCTGTTCGGCCGGTTCGGCTTCGCCGATTCGGTGCCGGAAGCGCTGCAGCGCACCGACGTCCTGATCGCGGCGGCGGTGCTGTTCCTGATCGAGGCCGTGGCGGACAAGGTCCCGTATCTCGACTCGTTCTGGGACGCGTTCCACACCGTGGTGCGGCCGATCGCGGGCGCGGTGGTCGCGGCGCTGCTGGCCGGACAGGACGGATCGCTGCCCGAACTGGCCGCGGCCGCGGTGGGCGGCACGGCGGCGCTGGTGAGCCATCTGGTGAAGGCGGGAACGCGGATGGCGGTCAACACCTCTCCCGAGCCGGCCAGCAACATCGTGGTCAGCACCGCCGAGGACGTGACCGTGGCGGGCGTGGTGACGTTAGCGGTGTTCCACCCGACGGCCGCGGCCGTGATCGCGGCGATTCTGCTCGTCCTCGGCTTGGCGCTGGTGTATTTCCTCGCGAGCCGGATTCGTCGTTACCGTCATCGGCGGCGGGCCCGCAAGGCGGCGCGCACACGCGACCGCATACTAGTTGCGGATTGATTGCTACACAGCGGGATCGGTCACGGGCGTGCCGCGCCAGTCGACCACGCGGCACGCCGGGCGGGGCGCCCCGTTGCGCCCGCCGTCACTGTGCCGGCGACGTGATCGCCCGGTTCCAGCCACTGGTCGGATGACTCGGCGCCGGGACGTCGCCATTCGGACGTGTGACGCTGCGGGGCAGTGTCACTACCGTGGACGAGACCGCCGTCGCGACGAGTTCATTGCTCGGGCAAACGGCGGCGGCCACCGGCCACGTCGGTTACCAGATCAGTGTACCCGTCCACGAGTTCGGCTAGTTGATACCAATGTTTATGGGTATTGTCGCTGCGCGCGCCCTCGGTGTGAATGACCTGATTCGCGTCCACCCAGCTGCGCGCCATCCGATCCACCACGGCGCCGAGGCTTTCGGTGTGCAGCGAGGCCCCGTTGCGATGCTGGGGAATCTCCTGCGCGACCCAGTCGTTGATGTCGTCCACGAGTTCGCGGCGCCGACAGTCGATTTCGTCGATGAGTGCGGCGTCCAGCACCTGCGCACGGCGCTGGTGCAACTCGGCGAGCGCGTGTGCCGACCGCAGCAGTTCCCGATCTTGGAAACGACGCCCCTGGAAAGCACACAACAATTGCGGCGCGGTCGGTAAGGCGCCGACCGTCGGCGCGCTCACCGCCGTACTCCGAGTTCACCCGACACCAACGCACTTTGTACCAACATAATTGGCTCTCGATTCCGTTTTCCCGGTCATCGGATCGTTTGTCACAACTAGGCTAGCTGGATCATGCACGTACAGATGCAAGAACGCAAGATTGCGTCCGCCTTTCTGCGGTAAAGGTCTCCTGACAGTGCCCGGAGGCCCAGAGCAGGCCCGCCGCAACCCTTTTCGGCAAACCGGGCGAGCGGTTTCTACGCCGCTCGGCCGCCTCGAAAACGACGCCGATCACCTCCGCGCACGCATACCCCGAGTCGACTCCACGACCGCGCACCCGCACCCGAGTTCGAAATCTCTCCCGGTTACCGACTTTCGGTTGCCAGCCGTATGCGGGAGGTACACCAGCCGGGCGCTCGGCGGCGGCTGTCACGTCCGGCTGCCGCCCGATTCCCGAGCGTCGCTTCGTTCCTCGGCCGGGCGGCCCGTCCACCGGCCACGGTCAGAGCTGGGTCACCGCCGCGAGCAGCGTCAGCGCGGGTAGCGTGCCCTGCGCCACGGCGCCTCTGACGAACCTGCGGTCGTGAGCCACCAGCACCACCGCCGCGGCCAGCATCGATCCGCATCCCGACAGCACCAGCGCCCATCCCGCCTCCGGCACCGAACGCAGGATCGCTACGCCGACCAGCGTCGTCACCGCCAGGAACAGGTTGTAGAAGCCTTGATTGAACGCCCACGGCCGAGCCACGGGCAGTTCGGCATCGGCAACCCGGAAGACCCCCTTGTGCACAGCGGGAGTGGTGAACCGGACGGACTCCATGACGAAGATGCCGACATGGAGCAGAGCGGCCGCGACGGCAAACACCTGTACCACCCAGAGCATTCGACCTCCTCACGAAGCGCACCGACCGGAAGACGCCGACCGAGGATTCCACGGAACCCGAGCGACTCCGGCGCGCCGAGGCATCCTATGACCCGAGCCGTGGAAGCACACGCGACACACCGGCGACGCGCCGCCGTGCGGGTACCTTCGCGCCCCCGAGCCGTCAGCCGGTCCACCCGACCCCATGCCTTCGAATCCCCGCCCTCGCGGCGAGGCGAACATGCCGCCGAGTGCGCGAGGGATGTTGCGGACTCGCGTCGGCAACCTGCTGCACGGAAGCGCAACAAAGCGGCATTATGTGCCTAACCATGCTGTCTATATCAACCGTAATAATATGGGCGACGGTTCGCCGGGCATAAACTGGGTATCGACCGCAGAACCACCGACTTCCGACACAGAACAGGACCATGGCCGGTTCGGACCCGTTCGCCACCCAGCACGATCGGCCCCCAGGAATCGAGCAGGAACTGGAGGGCGCGGGTCTCGACGACCCCGAAGTGATCGGCAAGGGCGGATTCGGCGTGGTCTACCGCTGTCGGCAGCGGGCGCTCAATCGCAGTGTCGCGGTCAAGGTCCTCACCGCCCGGCCCGACCTCGAGCCGGAGAACGTCGAACGTTTCCTGCGCGAGCAGCAGGCGATGGGAGCCCTGTCCGGGCACCCGAACATCGTGCCGATCCTGCAGGTGGGCACCACCCGCAGTGGGCGTCCCTACCTGGTGATGCCGTTTCACTCGCACGGTTCCCTGGAGGACCGCATCCGCCGCGAAGGTCTCCTGCCGCTGCCCGACGCGATCGGGATCACCGTCAAACTGGCCGGCGCCCTGGAGACCGCGCACCGCGCGGGGATCCTTCATCGCGACATCAAACCGGGCAATGTCCTGCTGACCGACTACGGCGAACCCCAACTGACCGACTTCGGTATCGCCCGGGTCGAGGGCGGTTTCGAGACCACCACGGGAGTGGTGACCGGTTCTCCCGCGTTCACCGCGCCGGAGGTGCTGCGCTCGGGCACCCCGTCGGTGGTTTCGGACGTCTACGGGCTCGGCGCGACGCTGTTCGCCATGATCACCGGGCACGCGGCGTACGAGCGCCGTTCCGGCGAGCAGATCGTCGCCCAGTTCCTGCGCATCGCGGCCGACCCGCTGCCCGATCTGCGGCTCGAGGGCATCCCCGACGACGTGGCCGCCGCCATCGAGGCCGCCATGGCCCACGATCCCGCCGACCGGCCGCCCTCGGCCGCCGCGTTCGGTGAGATGCTGCGCGCGGTCCAGCGCGGCAACGACATGCCGATCGAGCACATGACGCTGCCCGCCGCCGACCACCCGCCGCCGGAAGACCTCAGCACGCGCCCGATGACCGCCACCGCGCGTTTCCCCACTCCCCATCCCAAGACGCCGCCGACGCCCGAGACCAAGTTCCGCCCCGCGATGCCGACGCGACCGCTGGTCCGGCGCGACCGCCTGATCAACGCGCTGCAAACCGAACCACGGCCGCGGCTGGTCGTCATCCATGCCCCGGCCGGGTTCGGCAAGAGCACGCTGGCGGCCCAGTGGGCCAAGCGCCTCACCGAGACCGACAAGGTGGCGGTGGCCTGGTTGAACGCCGACCGCGACGACAACAACGTGGCCTGGTTGCTGACACACCTGATCGAAGCGTTCCACCGCGTGGTCCCCGCGCTGGCGCCCGACCTGGCGCCCATTCTCGAAGAGGGCGACGACGCCGCCGCACGCTACGTGCTCACCACGCTGATCGACACCATTCGGCAACGCGACGAACGGTTCGCCCTGGTGATCGATGACTGGGATCGGATCACCGATCCCGCGGCCGTCGACGCCCTGCACTACCTGATCGAGCAGGGCCCGCACCACCTGCAGATCATCTTGACCAGCCGATCGCTGGAGAGTCTACCGCTGGGCACCATGCGCGTCCGTCACGACCTCGTCGAAATAGACGCCGCCGCATTGCGTTTCGATGCCCAGGAGGCACGGGCCTTTCTCGCCGAGCAGACCGGGCTCACCCTGGCCGATGCCGAGAGCGCGGAGCTGCGCGACTACACCGAGGGATGGGCGGCGGCCCTGCAACTCGCGTCGCTGTCGCTGCGCGAGCGCCCCGACCCGGCCTCGCTGATCGCTCACCTGTCCGGCCACCACCACGCGATCGCCGAGTACCTGGCCGAGAACGTGCTCGACACCGTCGAGCCCGATTTGCTCGACATCATGCTCAAAACCTCGCTGCTGGAACGCGTCTCCGGCAGTCTGGTCACGGCCATGACCGGACGGCCGCACGGGCAGGCCGTCCTGGAGAATCTGGAACGCCGCAATCTGTTCCTGCGTCGCGTCGACGAGGACGGCGACTGGTTCCGCTACCACCATCTGTTCGCGGAGTTCCTGCGCAGGCGACTCGAACGCGATCAGCGCGAGCAGGTGCCCGAGCTGCATCGCGCTGCGGCCACGTGGTTCGCCGACCACGGGATGCTCAGCGAAGCCATCGAACACGCGCTGGCCGCAGGCGACGAGGAGAAGGCCGTCGGCATCCTGGAGGCGAAATCCCGCGATCTAGTGCAGGACGCCCAGCTCGCGACGTTTCTGGGATTGGTCGCCAAGCTCCCGCCCGCGGCCGCCGCCGCCCGCCCTCGGCTGCAGGTCGGCGTGGCCTGGACGAACGCACTGCTGCGCCAGCCCACCGAACTGCACGCCGCCCTGCGGCTGGTGCGGGCCTCGCTGGCCAAGGCCGAGGCCGCCGATCCCGATCTCGCGCTCGAAGCCGACCTGATCGAGTGCGTGGAACGCGCTTTCGCCGACCGCCCGGAGGGCGTGGACGCGGTGGTCGGCAAATGCCTGGGCCGGGCCGACACGCTGGGGCCGTGGGCGCTGTGCGCCGCCGCGAACCTCGCCGCGTTCTCCGCGATCAGCCGATTCGACTACGAGCGGGCGCGGGAATGGCACGACTGGGCCACCCCCTTCTACCAGCAGACCCGCAGCACGTTCATCCTCATGTACAGCCACAGCCTGGTGGGCATCGCGGCACGGGAAGAACTCGATATCGCGGCGGCCGAGCGCAGCTTCCGCACCGCGCTCGAACTCGCCACCGCCTGCTCGGGCCCGCAGTCCTACGCCGCTCGTCTGGCGGGCGCCCTGCTCGGCGAACTGCTCTACGAACGAGACCAGGTCGCGGTGGCCGAGCGGCTGCTGGACGAAGCCGGCCGCCTCGGTATCGAGGGCGGCCCGGTCGACTTCCTGATGGCCAACTACGCCACCGGCGCCCGGATCAAAGCGCTGCGCGGCGATCTCGGGTCCGCGGCACGGCGGCTGGACGAGGGCGCCGAAGTGGCCCGGGCCCTGAAACTGCCGCGCCTTGCCACCCGCGTCGCCAACGAACAGGTCCGGCTCGGCTTGACGGCCACCTACGTCACCGAACCGCCGGCCGGCGAAGGCGGCATCGCCCTGATGGCCGCGGAATTGCGGGAGGATTCCGCGATCCGGATGCTGCTGCGGTCCGGAGCCGCCAAACGGGTCGCCGCCGCGGTGGCGCGCGCCCAGCAGTTACGGGACTCCATAGACGCCGTTCGGCGACCCCGGGCCGCTGCGCAGGCGTCCCTGCTGCTCGCCACCTGTCTGGCGGCGGCCGGAAAGACCGAGGCGGCGAAGGACGAGTTGGTCCCCGTCGTGGCCAGGTACGCCGACGCCGGTCTCGTCCGGCCGCTGCTGGACGAGGGCCCCTGGATCATGTCTCTGCTGCACAGCGTGCACTACGACCTGCGTGACGGCCGCTGGCACGAGGAATGGCCGATGGTGCCGCCCGCATTCCTGCACAGACTGCTGGCCCGCTGAAGCGAGCGCGGCTCACACCACCGGTTGCGGACCGCGAGAGGTGTCGGTGTCGAGGATGTGCAGCACCCACCGGCCCTTACCGTCGGCCTTCGCCCGATAGAGACCGGTGTCGGCGGCATCGAGCAGCGATTCGGCGTCCGCGCCCGCGACCGCGGTGACGACCGCGCCGATGCTGATCGACATGCGTAGTCGCCGATCACCAGCCGTGATCGGGTCCACCAGCGCCTCCAGCAGACTGTTCGCCACGGTGGCCACCCGGTGGTCGCTGGCGGGCGGCGGGATCAGCGCGACGAACTCGTCGCCGCCGATGCGGGCGACCAGGCACCCGGAGCCGCGCACGCTGTCCTGCAAGCGACCGGCCACCGCGGTCAGGATCTGATCACCCGTCCCGTGGCCGTAGCGGTCGTTGACGTGTTTGAAGCGGTCGATGTCGACGAAACACAGTCCCGCGCGGTCTCCGTTGCGGGCCTCCGCGATCATCGCGTCGATCCGCTCGATGAGATGCCGCCGGTTCGGCAGTCCGGTGAGCGGGTCGTGCCGGGCCTGCCGGTGCAGTTCCTCCCGCATCCGGTGCTGCTCGGTGACGTCCTCGCCGACCGCGAGCAGATAGTCGCTCTGTCCGTCGACACCCTTGACGAAGGTGATGGCGAACGAGGCCCAGCCGTAGCTGTCGTCGGCGCGGCGGATCCGCTGCTCCAGTTTGACCGTGCCCTTTCCGGCCGGGACCAGCTTGTCGTACACCAGTGTGCGGATGCCCTCGCGGTCGTTGGGGTGCGCGAAGTCGTAGACGGACACGCCGCGCAAGGTCTCGGCCGGGACGCCGATCATCTCGGCCAGGCCCCGGTTGACGTCCAGCAGCGTCCCGTCGGTGTCGCCGATGGCGATCGCGATCGCCGCGTTGTCGAAGACCACCCGGAACCGTTCGTCGGCCGCTCGGGCCGCGTCGATCGCCGCCACCTCCTCCGAGCGGGACTGCGCTTCGTGTCCCTGACCGACCGCCGCCAGCAGCGCCGCGAGCCGCCGTCCGTGATCCGGGGCCGCTCCCGGCTCGGCCAGTCCGTAGAGGACCTGCGCGGACGCGATCGGCACGGCCGGACCGACCAGCCCGGCGGAGGCCAGCGCCGCGCCGACGCGCAGGCCGGCGCCGGCGTCGAAGGGTTCGGCTCGCAGGGCGCAGACCAACTCCTCGACCAGGCCGAGCAGCACGAGCTCGGGGTCCGGGACGGACACGGACCCCTCGGCGACGACGGCCTGCAACGCGCGCCACCACAAGTTCGCCATCGAGGCGAGTTCGATCTGTTCCACCGCAACCCCCTCACCGTTCAGGCCGGAGATAGCCCCCGACGCATCGTATCCACACAAGTTCCGGACCGTCGAGTACTGCCGCCTGGAAGCATTCCCAGGGGTGGCGAGGGTGGCGCGCCTATCTCAGCCCGTTCTCCCGGAATATCGACGCACCTTTGTACCGCAGCGTCTCCACTTGCCACACCCAAGTCGCCTGGACACACGCGATCAAATCGGCGATGTGCGTCGAGACGGTGGCCGCCACAGCGGCGTCTTCCGCGGCCAGGCGCGCGCATCGTTCGTCCGCGGCCGCGCTCACCTGCCGGAATTCCGCGAGCCGCGCGCGCACGATCTCGGTGGCGCCGCGCACGGCGTCCTCCAGCGACCATCCGGGATGGTTGAGCAACACCGCCGGGATCAGATTGAAATCCGCGAGGTCGACGATGCACTCCTTCTCGAAGGAGAACACGTCGTTCATCAGCGCGCCGATCTCCACGGTCAGCACCCGCAGCCGCCGGAGGTCTCCGGCGAGTTCGGTGTGCCCGATCCGGTCCCACGGCAGGTAATCGTCCCGGCCGAACTCGCACAGCGCGATCGCCGGATACATGCCAGAGACCTGGGCTCGCAGATCGATGTACTCGGTGACGCCGAGCAGTCCACCGCGCGCCCGGGCGTTCTGGTCCTGGATCGCGGGCCGCAGATGCTCGATGGTGGACTCGATGAACCGGTCGAGCCAGGCCGGGTCCGCGAGTGCGGACAGCCTCGTGAGAAACGCCGACGTCGAGGTCTCCAACGGGGTCGGGTCGGCGGGCGCCGAGCGGGTGCGCAGCAGCACGCACAGCCGCTCCATCGCGACGCGCGCCCGTCGCTGCTCGTCGTCGCCGAGGTGCCCGAATTTCTCCCGGCCGACAGTGTCGTTGAGCCAGAACAGGATCGCGTTGTAGAGACCGATGATCGTCATCCGCTCCGCGCTCACGGCGCCGGGATGCAGATAGGGCGTCATGCTGTTGTAGTGCGGTCCCGCGGGCTCGAGCCAGATGCCGTGGGCGCGGCAGAAGCGCTCGACCTCCGCGCATGCCTGTGCACCGAACCGATTGGGCCGGAAATCGCGGCAGTAATCGACGATGTCCCAGTCGGCCGTGCCGAACATCTCGCGCAACGACCACTGGCGCCCGTCCCGCAGCAACATCTCGTGCTGCCCCCGCATGGTGACGATTTCTTGCTCGAGTGCCGATGTGTACTCACTGACCACAACGACTTCCTCCCACTATGGTGACTTCTAATGAATTGTCTCCGACTTATCGGGAGTGGGATCGATCGAAGGGCGAAGATCACGCAACTTCCGCTCGCCCGATAGCGTTGGCGCACGCGGGATCTGGCGTCGCAGCACGGCAAACGGCGAGTTCACCACCGAACCTGATGCCACGGCGCGCGCTCGCCGTGACCCATCCAGGCAAGCGGCCCGTCTGGGACACGCGACCCACCCCGGCTCGAATGTCGCCGAGTTCGACAGTCGAACGCCCGAGGTATCCGGTCAACGACGCGACACGGCGAGCGAGGACGCGCTCACTTCGACGGCGCGACGTCGTGCATGGTCAGCAGCAGATGATCGAAGCGGGCCCGTTGCGCGGCCGGACCGCCACCCATCGCGGGAATCTCCGCGACCAGTTGCCGCGCCAGCGTTCGCAGCTTGATGTTGGTCTCCTGGGAGCGCCACTGCAACACCCGGAACGCCTGTTCGGCGTTGATCCCGTACACGAGCATGAGCACACCCTTGGCCTGCTCGATCACCGCACGCGACTCGACGAGTTCGGGCAGCGTGTCATCGAGGATCTCCTGCCGGTTCTCCTCGAGAGTCTCGGACACGTCGATGAGATAGCCGCGGGCGCCGACCACCGACTTCTGCTCGTCGAGCATGCGGTCGGCGACGACGATGACGTGATGAATTCGCCCGGCGGTGTCGATGACGCGGTGGCGGCCACAGAACGGCTCCCCGGTTCGCACGGCGGCGGCGACGGACGGGTCGGCCGGCGCGCGGTCGTCGGGGTGCTTGTGCGCGAGCAGCAGCTCCGTGCTGGGTCGCTCACCGCCCTCGGCGTAGCCGTATATGGCGGCCGCTTCGTTCGACCATTCCCAGCGCTGATCCTCGAACCAGAAGCGGAAGGCACCCATGCTCTGCGGCGTGCCCGCGAAGACGCTCTCGATCGCGGAGGCGCTTCGCAGCGTCAGGTGATCCATCCTCGTCACGCGGTCATTATCCATCGGCGTCCGTGGGCGACGGCGCGGAACACGGAATGAAATCGAATTGTGGCAAACTCTCCGCATCCACATCAAAGCGCTGTCTACCTATGAAAAACGACCAAAAGACGATGACAGTGATACGTCAGCAATCAACCCGCAATAGCCTGCGGGCCGCGGCGCTCGGACACTGCCGCCGCCGAGCCCGGCGTGAGCGACCGGCCGATGCAGGGTGCGCCGGATCGCGGGTGCTTCCGTCCACGCCGCGAGGGCAACCACGACGGGGGCGCGAACCCGCGGGCGATCGCGCTCGCCTGCGGCATTCCCCCCGTCCGCCGAATGCCGCCGAGCAGGTCCGCGAGTATTCGCGGGCCGCTTCCACCGAACAGCCGGTCGGGTTCCCCCCGCAAGATTGCGCGGCTGACGCAATCACCCTCGAAAACACCGACCATAACGTGGATCACGGGAGGTAGTCTCTGTTGCTGTGCCCACACTCGGCACAGATCCGCTGCACATAGGCCGCATACGTGGGCAAGGGTCATAACACGTTGCAGCCAGTGCGCAGACCGAAGGGGTTGTACTGATGGCAGGCAAGCGCACCGTCCTGACCGTCCGGTTGCGGCGGTTGGCGGCAATGCTGCACGAGATGCGCGAGAACGCCCAGCTCAGCAAAGAAGAGGTCAGCGCGAAGACCGGGATCAACGTCACCACGCTGTACCGGATCGAGACCGCCCAAGCCCGTCCCCAGCGTCGCACCCTGATGGCGATGCTCGACCTGTACCGCATCGGTGAGGAACAGCGCGAGGACGCCCTGGAACTGCTGTCGGACGCGCTGAAGCCCGGCATGTCGCGCGCCTACGAGGGCAGCGTGTCGGAGGTGTACGCCGCTTACATCAACTTCGAGTCCGAGGCGCTGTCGGCCCGGCACTACCAAACCTCCATCGTCCCAGGGCTTTTGCAGACCTACGAGTACGCGACCGCGGTCATCGACACCTCGATGCCGAAGCTGGAGGCTTCGGTCATGGAGAGCAGGGCGAAGGCCAGGATGGATCGCGCCGTCAACCTCACCAAGGAAGACCCGCTCGAGCTGTGGGTGGTGATGGACGAGGCCGCGATCCGGCGCACCGTCGGCGGCCCGGCGGTGATGCGGGGCCAGCTCGACCGGCTGCTGCAGGAGATCAAGCGCAAGAACGTGATCCTGCAGATACTGCCGTTCGACGCCGGTGCGCACCCCGGGATGGCGGGCTCGTTCACCCTGCTCGACTTCCCCGACCCGGCCGACCCGGAACTGGTCTACGTGGAAGGCATCGCGGGCGACGAACTGATCGAGGGCCACACCGAGATCCGCCGCTTCGGGGTCATCTTCGACCAGCTGCGCGCCATGGCGCTGAGCCCGCGCGACTCCGCGGCCATGATCGTGGAGGCCGCGCGCCGGATGGACCGGATGGATTAGCCGCGGCCCGAGCGGGCGCGCCGCGACGGAGACCGGGGATCGGCGCGTGAAACGGCTCGGTCGAACGACTATTCCGCCGCGGAGTGGGTACCCTCGCCCTTACTGCCGAGGGGAGGACGCATGTCCGACGTCACTGTCCATCCGACATCCGAATCCGGGCCCGGACTCAAACGGGTGATGGGGCCGGGGCTGCTGTTGCTGTTCGTCGTCGGCGACATTCTCGGCACCGGCATCTACGCGCTCACCGGAAAGGTGGCCAACGAGGTCGGCGGGGCGGTGTGGGTGCCGTTCCTGGTGGCGTTCCTGGTCGCGCTCATCACCGGCTTCAGCTACCTCGAGCTGGTCACGAAGTATCCGCACGCCGCGGGCGCCGCCCTCTACACGCACAAGGCCTTCGGCATCCATTTCCTCACCTTCATGGTCGCCTTCGCGGTGATGAGCTCGGGAATCACCTCCGCGTCGACGGCCTCGCGGGCGTT
>NZ_BAFS01000190.1 GCF_000308415.1 Nocardia asiatica NBRC 100129
CGGGGGCCGGACGCGGCGCGGGACGCTCGGGAGCGGACGAATAGGGGTTGTTACCGACGCGCGGGGTCTTCGGTCCCGGGCGCGGGCCGGACGCGGCGCCACCCTGGCGCTGACCACCCGGGGTGGGCGCACCGGGCCGCTGCTGCTGGCCGGGACGCGGGCCACCCGGCGTCGGACGCGGACCCGCCGGAGCCGGCGCGGAACTCGCCGTGGCACCCGAAGCCGATGCGGCCTGCGGGGTGACCGATTCCCGGGCGGGGGGCTTGGGCGACGGGGACGGCCCCGGACGCGCGGCGGGGCCCGGCTTCACGGCCGGGGATTCGCCGGTGCGCGCGGCGGGGACAGCGGTCTCCTGCGCGGTGGGCGCCGGTGCGGGCGCCGAGGGACGGGGACCGGGACGCGGGCCACCGCCCGCGGGTTTGGCGGCCGGACGGCCGGACGGTCCGGGGCGTGCGCCCGACTTGTTGCCGTTCGACGGGGCGGATTTCGCCGCGAACGACTCACGCAGCCGACGCGCGACGGGCGCTTCCACCGTCGAGGACGCCGACTTCACGAACTCGCCCTGCTCCTTGAGCGTTGCGAGTAGTTCCTTGCTCGTGACACCGAGTTCTTTGGCCAACTCGTGCACGCGGGCCTTGCCTGCCACTGCTCTCCTCACTGAGAGGTCGAGCAGTCCCACCGTTCTGGCGACGGCGGCCCGCACGACCTCGGGTTATCTCCGATGGACGTTCATCGTTGGTACTTCACGGTGTGCTCATGAGTGCTCGTGCCTGTTCTCGAGGTAATGCTCCAGGGCTGAGATATCCAGATGTCCGGACACTCGTAGTGCTCTGCCGATCGCTCGGCGCCGCTCTGCCGCGCGCAGACAAGCCGAAAGGGGGTGCATCCAGGCACCCCGTCCAGGAAGTCTGCGCCGCGGATCGGGAACGATCTCGAGGACGTGAGAGCCGTCTCCGGTCGCACGGTCCCGAGCCACGATCCGCAACAGATCGACGGCCAGTACTCGCTTTCGGCACCCGATACACGTTCGCACCGGAGCTGCTCGGCGCCGGGGCGCCGGGGCTTGCTCGGTGGTGCGGTCGGGCACTGGAACCGAAGGCTCGGACTGAACCTTGGACCACTCTACCGCTGCCACGCTCGGAACGCCGAACCCCTCCCCCGCGGAAGTTACGAACATGTCATCCCGAGCACTCCGCGGGCGGGCTCCGGTCAACTCCGATGCGCCTCCGTTCGCACGGATCCGCCCATGTCGGGGGCGGCGTCGCTGCGGATATCGATGCGCCAACCGGTCAGGCGAGCGGCCAAGCGCGCGTTCTGGCCCTCCTTGCCGATCGCCAGCGAAAGCTGGAAATCGGGGACCACGACGCGGGCCGCCCTGGCCTCGGCGTCGACGATGGTGACCGAGACCACTTTCGACGGCGAGAGCGCGTTGCCGACGAACGTCGCCGGATCGTCGGCGTAGTCGATGATGTCGATCTTCTCGCCGGCCAGCTCGCTCATCACGTTGCGCACGCGCTGCCCCATGGGCCCGATACAGGCGCCCTTGGCGTTGACGCCGGGCACGGTGGTGCGCACGGCGATCTTGGATCGGTGGCCCGCCTCGCGCGCCACGGCCACGATCTCCACCGAGCCGTCGGCGATCTCGGGCACCTCCAGCGCGAACAGGCGCCGCACCAGATTCGGGTGGGTGCGCGACAGCGTGATCTGCGGACCGCGCGGGCCGCGCGAGACGCCGACGACATAGCACTTGATCCGGTCGCCGTGCTCGTAGGTCTCGCCCGGCACCTGCTCGGCGGGCGGGATCAAGCCCTCCGTGCCGTGCAGCTCGCTGCCGATGCGCACCACGACGGTGCCGCGGGCGTTGGCGCGCGCGTCGCGTTGCACCACGCCGCCCACGATGTCGCCCTCGTGGGTGGAGAACTCGCCGAAGGACTTCTCGTTCTCGGCGTCGCGCAGCCGCTGCAGCACGACCTGCCTGGCGGTGGTCGCCGCGATCCGGCCGAACCCCTCCGGGGTGTCGTCCCATTCGGAGATCACGTTGCCGTCGGCGTCCACTTCGCGCGCCATCACCCGCACCACACCGGTCTTCTGGTTGATGTCGATGCGCGCGTTGGGCTGGTGGCCCTCGGTGTGGCGGTAGGCGGTCAGCAGCGCCGACTCGATCGCGGAGATCACGGTCTCGATCGAGATCCCCTTGTCGGCGACGATCGCACGCAGGGCTTCGATTTCGATGTTCATTCCACGATCCCTTCGGTCGGCGAATCGGACGCAGTCACGGATTCGGAGAGTGCATTCGGTGTTCCTCGGAGCTCCGCGGCGTCGTCGACCGCCACCGCATCTTCCTGCCCCGGGGCGGGCCGCCCCGGAACGACTCCGCCCGCGAGTTCCAGTTCCCGGGCGCCGGGCGGGGAGAACTCGATCTGGACGACGGCTGTGGCGATGTCGGCGAGCGGGACCGTCACCCGGTGCGGGTCGCGTTTGCCGCCGAGCACCAGCGCCACCGAATCACCGGTGAGCGCGCCGACTCTGGCCTCGAAGCGCGCCGACCCCTCCGGCGGCTGCGCGCCCTCGCGCAGGGTGACGCGCACCTTCCGCCCCCGCGCCCGGCGCCAGTGCCGGTCGGCGGTCAGCGGACGATCGATGCCCGGGGTGGTGACTTCCAGCAGATAGGGCGTCTCGCCGAAATCCCCCGCCTCGTCCAGCAGCGCCGACAGCTCGGTGCTGAGGCTCGCGAGCGCGTCCAGATCGGAGGTGTCGCGATCCACGGTCACCTGCACCCGAGCCTGCGCGTCCACGCGCTTGCCCGCCGTCGCGATCTCGACGCCCTCGAGGTCGAATCCTCGGCGTTCCACGAGACCAGCTACGAGCTGGCTCACCCTTTCCTCGGTCGGCATCGGCATGTGGGGCGGCTCCTGGTTCAGTTGTGACGCGGCGGGAGAATTCTCTACCGAAGGTCTAGCGTAACGCGCCACGAGAGTGTAAAGGACCAGCGGTCGAGTAGTTCGTGCGCCACGGCCGACGCTCCTGGCGGTGGCGCCCCGCGAATCTGGCACGATGGTGCCGTGCCCATCCGCCTTCCCGCCCCGCCGCGTGCCGGGCGCACTTCCGGCATGCCTTCCGACCGGCACGAACTCCGCCCCGCCACGCTGGATCGTCGCAGCGCGCTACGCCTCGCGGGCGGCGGAACGGTCGGCGTCCTCGCCCTCGGCGCCCTGACCGGCTGCACCGGCGACGACGTGGTGCACGAGCCGGATCCCCTTGCCGCGCTGGAGATCGCGGCCCGCGCCGACGCCGCCGCGGCGAGCGCGGCCATCGCCGTCGCGCCTCAGCGGCACGCCGCGCTGACCGCGATCGCGGCCGAGCGCACCGCCCACGCCGACGCTCTGCGCACCGAGATGGATCGCGTGATCGGCGTCTACGCCGACGGCACCAAGCCGGTGCACCGCACCCGCGCCAACGGATCCGGTCCCTCGGCGGTGGCTTCCGGCAGCGCGGTGCCGCCCACCGCGCCGCCCACCGTCGACGCGCTGCGAGCGCAACTGACCGAATCCCGGAAATCGGCGGCCGAGCTGGCCCGCGCCCTGTCCGGCTACCGGGCCGGTCTGCTCGCCTCGATCAGCGCCGCCTGCGCGGTGCACGCGGGGGTGTTGCTGGCATGACGGAGGCCGAACGCGAAGCGCTGGTCGACGCGCTGAACGCCGAGTACGGCGCGGTGTACGCCTACGGGGTGATCGCCGCCTACGCCGCACCGGAGCGCACCAGGCTGATCGCCGAGCACACCGCCGCGCACCGGGCCCGGCGCGACGCCACCGCGGACGCCCTCACCTTGGGCGGCGCGACGGTGCCGCCGTCCGACGCGGCCTACACGGCGCCGTTTCCGGTCACCGATCCGATCGCCGCCGCGCGACTGGCCGTGACGGTCGAGTCCGATACGGCCGTCGCCTGGCGGTCGGTGGTCGAGCGCGCGGCGTCCATGGCCATCCGGCGCACCGGCGTCGAGGCGCTCACCGAAGCCGCCGTCCGGCTGGCCACCTGGCAGTCGATCCTGGGCGCCGAGCCGCCCACCATCGCGTTCCCCGGCAAGGCCTGACCCGGCCGGGCAGGCCGCGGCGACGACCGGTATCCGTTGCGCCGCCTCGACGGCGAGCGGGTGCGGCGGCCGCTCACCGAGGTCGCCGCAGCGGCAGAGGCTTACGGCGGCCGGGGAATCGCCCTGGACCGCCGTTCGATCGCCGCGCGGCTCTACGGCCGCATCTCGTACGCGCCGTCGTAGGACGCCACCTCCGCCCAGACCCGGTCGAAGCGCGGGCGATCGGCGACCGGAGGCCGCAGCGCCGACGCGGCCCAACCCTGCTGATCCGGGGTAGCCGACAATTTGCCATACAGTGCGGTCGCGTAGGCGTTGAAGTCGCGGATCTGGAAGTCGAAGATCTGGTCGACCAGGTCGCGGTCCAGACCGGTGATCGCGGCCTGCTCCAGGATCAGCTGGCCGTAGACCACCAGGGAGAACAGGTGGCCGACGGTCAGCATGAAGTCCAGGTCCTTCTGCTGGGCCGCGTCCGGCGCCGCCGAGGTCAGCAGCGTGCGCAACGCCCGCGCCTGCTCGTAGAACCGGCCCACGTTGGGGATGTCGGCGTGCTTGTCGTAGATCGGCGTCCAGTCGGCGAAGCGCACCTTGCCCGCGCCACGGGCCGGGCCCTGGCGCCAGAAGAACGCGTCGTCGGCCGCGTCCTGCCGGGTGCCGATCTCGGGGTAGTCCTGCGGGTCGAACAGGTAGTTCGGCATGAACTTCAGGATTTGCCCGACGTTCACGTGCACCGTGCCCTCCAGCCGGGGCAGCGTGTTGATCAACCGCTGCACCTCGGCGAAGTAGGTGTTCTTCTCGAACCCCTTGGCGGCCAGTACATCCAGCAGCAGCGTCATGACGGTTTCGCCCTCGGAGGTCACCTTGGACTTCGTCATCGGGTTGAACAGCAGGTACCGGCGGTCCTCCAGGCTCGCGCTGCGGAAGTAGTCGACCGCGCGATCGCTGAACAGCTTCATCGCGAGGATGCGCGCGTAGGCGTCGACGAAGTTGGCCCGCACGTGCGGGAAGTCGGTGACCGGGTTCCCGTAGAGAATGCGGTTGTTGGCATGATTGATCGCCTCGTAGAACGAGTGCTCGACCATGCCGATCCCGCCGTGGCAGAGGTTGAACTTGCCCACGTTCACGGTGTTCAGCGCCGCGGAGAACGCCTCGGGGCCGGTGTGCAGGATGTCCTCGGCGCGCACCGGATAGTTCTCCAGGCGGAAGGTGCTGACGTACATCTGCTGGTGCACGACATTGCCGAGCAGGCGATAGTTCTCGTGCCGGGAATCGGCGGCGAACCAGACGTAGGCGTCGGCGCCCTCGAGATCGGCGCGCCGGGAGAACACCGACACCATGCTGGCGACGTTGCCGTTACCGATGTAGTACTTCTCGCCGTTGGCGCGGAAGAGGATACCCGCCTCGGCGTCCGCGCTGCCCGGCTCGGTCGGCGTGAGCACCAGGTCGGTGTTGTAGATGTCGGCGCCGTGGGTCTGCTCGGACAGACCGAACGCCATCACCTCCCCTGCGGCCAGATCGGCGGCCGCGCGCTGCTTGGCCGCCTCGTTGTCGCTCTGCCAGATCGGGCCCAGGCCGAGGATGGTCACCTGTTCGGCGTACCAGTACGCCAGGCCGTAGAAGCCGAAGATCTCCGACAGCGCCGCGTTGCGCGCGGCGTCCCAGCGACGGTTCGGGTCGCCGTCGGCGTAGGCCGCCGGGGTCAGGAAGGTGGCGAACAGTTTCTCTTTCTTCACGAAGTCGAGGAAGTCCGAGGTCCACACCGCGTTCGCGTCGTCGGCGAGCAGACGCTGCTTGCCCCGGCCCTCGAACCACTCGATGGTGGCGCGCAACAGGCGCCGCGTCTCGGCGTCGAACTGCTGCGGGTCATAGGTGGCGGGGTTGAACAACCGCGCGTCGGTGTTTGTCATGCCGGTTAACTTACCAGCGGGTAACAGCAGCGTCGGCGGGGTCCGCGGATCTGTGACCAGCAAATATAGGTTACGGTTGCGTAGGTAGCGGCCCATGGGTCACGGCGCGAACGGTCCCGCGGAATCGCGCTGCGGCCGTCGCCCGGACAGCGAACGGCCTCCGGTGGAATTCCGCCGGAGGCCGTCGTGGATTGATCAGCCGTTGACTCGGGCCACCACCGCGTCCACTGCCGAAGCGGCGGGAAGCTCCTCGGTCGCGCCGGTGAAACGGTCGCGCAGTTCGACCTTGCCCTCGGCCCAGCCGCGGCCGATCACCAGCACCAGCGGCATGCCGAGCAGTTCGGCGTCCTTGAACTTCACGCCCGGCGAAGCGGTGCGGTCGTCGAACAGCACGTCCAAGCCGCGAGCGTGCAGGCCGGACACCACGTCCTCGGCACCGGCGCGGGCCGCGTCGTCCTTGTTCGCGACCACGACATGGACGTCGTAGGGCGCGACCGCCGCGGGCCAGCGCAGCCCCTTGTCGTCGTGCTGCTGCTCGGCGATCACCGCGACCATGCGCGAGACGCCGATGCCGTAGGACCCCATGGTCAGCCGCACCGGCTTGCCGTTCTCGCCGAGCACGTCCACCTCGAAGGCGTCGGTGTACTTGTTGCCGAGCTGGAAGATGTGGCCGATCTCGATGCCGCGGGCCGCCACCAGCGTGCCCCTGCCGTCGGGCGAGGGATCGCCGTCGCGCACCTCGGCGGCCTCGATGGTGCCGTCGGGGGTGAAGTCGCGGCCTGCCACCAGACCGACGACGTGCTTGCCCGGTTCGTCGGCGCCGGTGATCCAGCTGGTGCCCGCGCCGACGCGCGGATCGACCAGATAACGGACTCCGTTGGCCTGCAGCGCCTTCGGGCCGATATAGCCCTTGACCAGGAACGGATTCTCGGCGAAGTCCGCTTCGGTGAGCAGCTCCACCTCGGCCGGTTCGACCGAGGCGCCGAGGCGCTTGTCGTCGACCTCGCGGTCACCGGGGACGCCGATGCCGACGATCTCGGTCTTCCCGTCGGGGTGACGCAGCTTGACCATGACGTTCTTCAAGGTGTCGGCCGCGGTGACCGGACGGCCGTAGCGCTCGGCGATCCCGGCGCCGTTGGCCCAGTCGACCAGCGTCGCGATGGTCGGCGTGTCCGGGGTGTCGTGCACCACGGCCGCCGGCTGTCCTTCGATCGGCAGCGGTTCGGGAGCGGGCGTGACCACCGCCTCCACGTTGGCCGCGTAGCCGGATTCCGGGCAGCGCACGTAGGTGTCCTCCCCGACCGGACTGTCGGCCAGGAACTCCTCCGACGCGCTGCCGCCCATCGCGCCCGAGGTGGCGGCCACGATGACGTACTTGACCCGCAGCCGGTCGAAGATGCGCTGATAGGCCTGCCGGTGCGCGTCGTAGCTGGCTTTGAGGCCGTCCTCGTCCAGGTCGAAGGAGTAGGAGTCCTTCATCACGAACTCGCGCCCACGCAGGATGCCCGCGCGCGGACGCTCCTCGTCGCGGTACTTGGTCTGGATCTGGTACAGCGTGACCGGCAGGTCCTTGTAGGAGCTGTACTCCCCCTTCACGGTGAGCGCGAAGAGTTCCTCGTGGGTGGGGCCGAGCAGGTAGTCCGCGCCCTTGCGGTCCCGCAGCCGGAACAGGCCGTCGCCGTACTCGGTCCACCGGTTGGTGGTCTCGTACGGATCGCGCGGCAGCAGCGCCGGTAGCGAGATCTCCTGAGCGCCGATCGCGTCCATCTCCGCGCGCACCACGTCCTCGACCTTGCGCAGCACGCGCAGGCCCAGCGGCAGCCACGAGTAGACACCCGGGGCGACGCGGCGCACGTAGCCGGCGCGGACCAAGAGTTTGTGGCTGGGCACCTCCGCGTCGGCGGGATCGTCGCGGAGCGTTCGCAGGAACAGGCGGGAGAGGCGGGTGATCACGGAAGCACAGGGTAGTCGCTGGCCGGACGCCGGTCCCAGCGCATTACCGTATTCGTTCGTGCTGGTGCTGCTGCCTCCTTCCGAAACCAAGTCCGACGGCGGCGCGGGGACGCCGCTCGCGCTGGACGCCCTGGCGATGCCGCAGCTCACGGCGGTGCGGGCGCGGCTGATCGACGAAGTGGTGCGATTGGCGGCCGACCCGCAACGCTCGCGGACCGCGCTGGGCCTGGGCAAGGGGGCCGACGGCGAGATCGCCCGCAACGCCGCGCTGCGCACGTCGCCGACCCGTCCCGCGCTGGAGCGCTACACCGGCGTCCTCTACGACGCGCTCGACGCGCGCTCGTTCACCAAGGTCCAGCGGGCCAAGGCGAACGCCCGGCTCGGCATCGGCTCCGCCCTGTTCGGCGCGGTCCGCGCGAGCGACCCGATTCCCGCCTACCGGCTCTCCGGCGGCTCCAAACTGCCCGGCCTCCCGACGCTCTCGGCCGTCTGGCGCGACGAACTCGCCGCGGCGCTGCACGCCGAGGCAGCGGGCGAACTCGTGGTCGACCTGCGCTCGGGCACCTATCAGCAACTGGGGCGGGTGCCCGGCGCGATCACCGCGAACGTGCTGACCGAACATCCGGACGGGTCACGAACGGTGGTGAGCCATTTCAACAAGCACCACAAGGGCCTGCTCGCGCGGGCCCTGGTGCTCACCAGGGCCGAACCGGCCGACGTACGCGGCGTCGCGCGGGTGGCCGCCAAAGCCGGTCTGCGCACCGAGATCGCCTCGCCCACCGAGCTTCTGATCATCACCTGAGCGCGCCGGGCGGTTCCCCGGTGAGCGCGACCAATTCGGCCGCGAGATTGGCCCGCGCCGCCGACTCGTACCGGCGGCGGGCAGCGGGCGTCCGGAACAGGTACGGCTGCTCGGCCAGCTTTCGCAGCACCGCGGCGCGACCCGCGCGGAACAGCTCGTCCGGGACGTGCCGGTACTCGGCGCGCACCGCCCGCGTGTATGCGGCGTAGCCGGACGCGTCGGCGGCGAGTATCGCCAGGTCGGCGTCGCAGAGCACGTTGCCGTTGCGGTCATCGGCGGCGGTGTGGTGGGTCGCGGTGAGGCGAACCAGCCTGCCGACTTCGCCGACCAGCTCCGGCGGCGCGCCCGCGGCGGGCAGCACCGATTCCGCCAGTTCGGCGCTGCGCTCCTCGTTGTCGGTGCGATCGACCGCGTAGATCGCGTCGTGGAAGAAGGCCGCGTAGCGCACCGCCGCGACGTCGTGCGCGGCCTGCGCCAAGTCGTCGATCACCGCCAGCACGGCCGCCAGGTGCTCGACCGTGTGGTAATGCCGATGCGGCTCGCCGTAGCGCCTGATCAGATCCGAACCCACCGTGGCGGAGCGCTCCCCCGCCAGCTCGATCCAGCGGGCCAGCACACGTTCCTCCACCGTCATTCGCACAGTCTCGTGCAATCGCTTGCGCACGACAATCGCGAGATGGCGCGATTGCGGAAGGGCGCTGCCGAAACGGTGTACAGATCGTCGCTGTACAGAGAAGGCTGTGTGCAGGACCGTAGTGGTCGGGGCCGCGTCTCGCCGCCGTTGAATCGGAAGCCTCCGAGAGCCCGCGGCACCGCTGATGCTCACCGAGCGAATCGAGGAGACATGCAGACCATCGCGCACTGGATCGACGGGAAGGCTTTCGCGGGCACCGGCGAGGCGACCGCGCCGGTGACCGATCCGGCGACCGGCGCGGTGACCGGACGGGTCGCGCTGGCGAACGTCGCCGACACCCGAGCGGCGATCGACTCCGCCGTCGCGGCCTTCCCCGCCTGGCGGGACACCTCCCTGGCCCGGCGCACCCAGATCCTGTTCCGGTTCCGCGAACTGCTGAACGAGCGCAAGCAGGAACTCGCGCGACTGATCACCGCCGAACACGGCAAGGTCGTCGCCGACGCGACCGGCGAGGTGAGCCGCGGCCTGGAAGTCGTCGAGTTCGCCTGCGGCATGCCGTATCTGCTCCAGGGCGGCTACACCGAGAACGCCTCGGCCGCGGTGGACGTCTTCGCCGTCCGCCAGCCGCTCGGGGCGGTCGCGGTCATCTCACCGTTCAACTTCCCCGCGATGGTGCCGATGTGGTTCTTCCCGATCGCCATCGCCGCCGGCAACACCGTGGTGCTCAAACCGAGCGAGAAGGACCCGTCGCCCTCCCTGTGGCTGGCGCGGCTGTGGGCCGAGGCCGAGCTGCCCGCGGGCGTCTTCACAGTGGTGCAGGGCGACAAGGTCGCGGTCGACGAACTGCTGGACAACCCGGCCGTGAAGGCCGTCTCGTTCGTCGGCTCGACTCCCGTCGCCCGGTACGTCTACCAGCGCGGCACCGCGGCGGGCAAGCGGGTGCAGGCGCTCGGCGGCGCGAAGAACCACATGGTGGTGCTGCCGGACGCGGACCTGGACCTGGCCGCCGACGCCGCGGTCAACGCCGGATTCGGCTCGGCGGGCGAACGGTGCATGGCGATCAGCGTGGTGGTCGCGGTGGGCGCGACGGCCGACGACCTGGTCGGCAAGATCGCCGAGCGGGCGCGGACCATCGAGGTCGGTGACGGCGCTCGCGGCGCCGACATGGGTCCGCTGGTCACCCGCGCGCATCGCGACCGGGTGGCCGAGTACATCGCGGCGGGCGAATCCGCCGGGGCCCGTGTGGTGCTCGACGGGCGAAGCGTGCGAGCCGACGGCCCGGCAGCAGGATTCTGGCTGGGACCGACGATTCTGGACCATGTCGGCGCCGACATGAGCGTCTACACCGACGAGATCTTCGGACCTGTGCTGTCGATCGTGCGCGTCGACAGCTACGACGACGCGCTCGCGCTGATCAACGCCAACCCCTACGGCAACGGCACCGCCATCTTCACCAACGACGGCGGCGCCGCCCGCCGCTTCCACAGCGAGGTCGAAGTCGGGATGGTGGGCATCAACGTGCCGATCCCGGTTCCCGTGTCCTACTACAGCTTCGGCGGCTGGAAGAATTCGCTGTTCGGCGACGCGCACGCGCACGGGGCCGACGGCGTGCGGTTCTTCACCCGCACCAAGGCGGTCACCACGCGCTGGCTGGACCCCAGCCACGGCGGGCTGAATCTGGGCTTCCCACAGAACAAGTAGGTGCCGACAGGTGCGCCAGGGCCCGTACGGCGGACGGGAATGCGCTGGCGCGGCCGATTGTTCGCTCAGAGCGTGACCAGTACCGCAGTGCTCTCCGACGACCTGAAGAAGTACCTCGACGAAGAGCGGGTCTTCGCCACCGCCGCCACGATCGGACCGAACGGGCAACCGCACCTGACCGTGATCTGGCTCTCGCGCGACGGCGACGACCTGCTCTTCTCCACCACGACCGATCGCCAGCAGGGCAAGAACCTCGCCCGCGACCCGCGCATCACCGTACTGATCAACCCGCCGGACAACCCGTACGTCTACGCGGAGATCCGGGGCAGCGCGACCATCACCCCCGATCCGGAGAAGACACTGCCCGACGAACTGTCCATGAAGTACACCGGACAGAAGTACGCGGACTTCAACCCGGCCTCCGTCAACGACGGACCACGCATCATCGTGCGAGTGACGCCCCGACGAATAGCGGGACGATTCTAATTTCCAGCGCCTGCGGCGCTGGGTGTTCGCGGCCCCTGGTGGCTCGCGTCCGAGCGACCGCCGCTGGCGACTGCGTCGCGGACGCGGCGGCCACTCGGACGCGAGCCGGGCCGCGAACGGACAATGCTCGGTCTCGCTTCGCTCGAACGACGTGGTTGAGCCCTGTGGTCACAAAGGCCGGGACACCTGCTGACCTGAGTTCGGCCCATGCCGGCGACCGAGCGAGCGCGAACCGCCCGCACTCGTTCCGCAGTGACGCCCGACAGCAGCGGGCCTGCAACCCATGCATACGACCATGCGGGCTGCGGCTCGAACACATCCGCCGACACCGCCCGCTCCGCCACAGTGGTGAGAGAGCAAGACGGAGTTATGGCCCGGCCGACCGCTCCCCTATTTCTGCTGGGCTTCTTCCTGGGCGTGCTGGGCCATGGCGAGTTGCTGGGGGGTGAAGCGCAGAGTCAGGGCGACCAAGCCGGCCGTGAACGCGATCAGGGCGCAGACGAACAGGACCAGGGTGTACCCGTCGCCCAGGGCGGCGATCTCGGCGGGTGTCATCCCGGCCACCTTCTCGGTGCGGCCGCCGAGTGACAGGGTGCGCGAAGCGGCGATCGGGGTGAGCAGGCCGATGGCCACCGGGGTGGCCAGGTTCATGAACATCTGGCCGACCGCGGCCAGCGGGCCGATGTTGGCCGGCGGCACACCCACCAGCACACACAGTGGCGAGAGCACCATGGCGACGCCGACGCCGAAGCCGATCACCACCAGCAGGGGCAGCAACGTCGCGAAGTACATCACCTCGCCGTCGAGGGTCGAACCGAACAGCAGCCCGACGCCGAGCACGGCGGCCGCGCCCGCGAGCAGCCAGCGCGGCGCGATGTACAGCGCCGCCTTGGAGGCCACCGCGCCGCCGACGCCGATGCCGACGGTGAACGGGATCGCCGCGACACCCGCCTTGAGCGGGCCGTATCCGATGACGTTCTGCATGAACTGGGCGACGAAGAAGGTCATCGCGCCCAGCACGCCGCCGGCCAGGAAGATCAGCAGGAAGGTGGCGACGCGGTCGCGGCTGTCGAACAGCGACCAGGGCAGCAGCGGGTCGTCCATCCGTCGTTCCAGCGCGATGAACACGATCAGCAGCACCACGCCCGCGATCAGGGAACCGATGATCGCCGGGTGCCCCCAGCCCATCTCCGGCCCCTCGGTGGCGCCGAAGACGATCGCCGCGCAGGCGATGGTGCCGAGCACCGCGCCGGGAATGTCCAGCGCCGACCGGTGATGCTCGGTGTCGGCGAGTTTGTAGGCCGCGCCGAGGATGATCAGCGCGCCGATCGGGACGTTGATCAGGAAGATCCACCGCCACGACAGCTGGGTCAGCGCTCCGCCGACCACGAGCCCGCCGACGGATCCGATGCCGACCATCGAGCCGACGATCGCGATCGCCTGGTTGCGCGCCTTGCCCGGCGCGAAGGTCGTCGCCACGAGCGCGAAGGCGGTCGGCGCCGCGACCGCCGCGCCCGCGCCCTGCAGGGCCCGCGCCGCGAGCAGCATGGCCTGGTTCTGCGCGAGCCCGCACAGCAGCGAGGCGAGGGTGAACACGGCGACGCCGACCACCAGCATGCGCTTGCGGCCGAACGCGTCGCCGAGCCGGCCGCCGAGCAGCATCAGACCGGCGAAGGTGAGCCCGTAGGACGTCACCGTCCACGCGCTACCCGCGCTGGACAGTCCCATCTCCTCTTGCAGCCGGGGCAGCGCGAAGATCACCACTGTGCCGTCGAGCACGACCATGAGCTGCAATCCGCTCAGGACTAGGATCGCGAGCCCGAAGGCCCGCTGCGTCACTGGATACTGCATCGTCGCAGCGGGGTTCCGAAGCACAGTGAGCCACTGTAATTGATGCCGTCCGCGTCCTCGCCCACCCACCGATCCGACCGGACCAGCGACGAGGCACGTGCCCGGCGGTCCGGCGAGTCGCCGTCGACGCACGCCACCCGCGATATCGGCTCGGCGCTGGTCGCCATGACGGCCCTGGGCGCGCTATCCCGCGGCGGAGTCGGCGTGCGGAACGACGAGGTCGGCCGAGAAGCCGGCGGTCGGGCCGATCACCACGATCGCGGGTGGCCGGATGCCTTCCGCCCGCACCCGGGCGGCCACCGTGGCGAGATCGGCCCGCAGCACACGCTGGGTGCGCAGCGTGCCCTCCTGGATGACGGTGGCGGGCGTGCCCGCGGGGCGCCCGCCCTCCAGCAGCGCGGTGGCGAACTGTTCGATCCGCTCCACCGCCATCATCAGCACCAAGGTGCCGCGCAAGCGGGCCAGCGCGGGCCAGTCCACCAGCGAGTCCGGGTGATCCGGCGCGACGTGCCCGCTCACCACGACGAACTCGTGGGTGACGCCGCGGTGCGTCACCGGGATGCCCGCGGCGGCGGGCACCGAGATGGGACTGGTGACGCCGGGCACAACGGTGACCGGGACCCCCGCGGCGACGCAGGCCTCCAGCTCCTCGTAACCGCGCCCGAACACGTACGGGTCGCCGCCCTTGAGCCGCACCACGAACTTGCCCGCCTTCGCGCCTTCGACCAGCGCGTTGTTGATCGCTTCCTGCGCCATCGCCCGCCCGTACGGAATCTTCGCGGCGTCGACCACCTCCACCTCGGGCCCGAGTTCGGCGAGCAGTTCCGGCGGCGCGAGCCGGTCGGCCACCACCAGGTCCGCCCTGGCCAGCAGCCGCCGCCCGCGCACGGTGATCAGGTCGGGATCGCCCGGGCCGCCGCCCACGAGCGCCACACCCGGCGCGATCGGCGTCGAGTCGTCGCTCACCACACCCGATTGCAGGGCTTCCAGCAAAGCGTTGCGCACGGCCGCCGAACGCCGGTGCTGTCCGCTCGCCAGCACACCGAGGGTCAGCCCGTCGTAGCGCGCGGTGGCCGGAGTGACCGCGGTGCCCAGCCGCGCGGTGTCGGCGCGCACGCAGAAGATCCGCCGCCGCGTCGCTTCGGCGACCACCGCCGCGTTGGTCTCGGGCTCGTCGGTGCACGCGATGGCGTACCAGGCGCCGTCGAGGTCGCCGTCGGCGTATTCGCGCAGCGTGACGGTGATCTGCCCCGAAGTCGCCATCCCCTCGACGGCGGGCGTGACCGCGCGACTCACCACGTGCACGTCCGCGCCGGAAGCGATCAGCAGGCCCAGCCTGCGCTGCGCCACCGTCCCGCCGCCGACCACGACGACGCGCCGTCCGTGCAGATCGAGCCCGACCAGGTAGTTCGGGTCGCCGGTGGGCTGGTCTTGCGTTGCGTCTGACGTGTTCGGCACAAGTTTCGAGCCTACGGCGTGGCCTTCCGGCACCGGCAATCGACCGGGCAGGCTCTATCCTTTCCCGCCGCATTCGCGGGAACCATGCGAAGACTTCCAGGTCCACCACGTGCGGACCGCGATCGGCGTTTGAGGGCCGACAGAGGCCGAACCTCCCCTCTTGTGGCGGGGCGGACGCGAGACCGCCACACGCGGCTGGTGCCCTGGGCATGGTCCGGTGTACGCACCCACGTCCGTAGCGCCTACTGTGACCTGAGGTAACGAGCGTTCGAGCAGGTCCGGACGGTAGGTTGCGAAGCACAGGCGTCCTGCTCGGAAAGGCGGACCGATGACGCGGGTGACACCGGCACGACTGCTCGATGTGGCCTACGACGAGGCTTTGCGCGGGCTCGCCGAGGGCGGTATCCCGATCGGCGCCGCCCTGTTCGACGCCACCGGCGCGCTGCTCGGGCGCGGACGCAACCGCCGGGTGCAGTCCGGCGATCCCAGCGTGCACGCCGAGACCGACGCTTTCCGCGCGGCGGGGCGGCGGCGCGACTACCGCCGGACCGTCATGGTCACCACGCTCTCGCCGTGCTGGTACTGCAGCGGTCTGATCCGCCAGTTCGGCATCGGTTCGGTGGTGGTCGGGGAGTCGCAGACGTTCTCGGGCGGGCACGAGTGGCTGGCGGGGCACGGCGTCGCCGTCACCGTCCTGGAAGACCGGCGCTGCATCGATCTGATGACCCGGTTCATCGCCGAGCACCCCGCGTTGTGGCAGGAGGACATCGGGATCGCCGACGATCTCGAGGCGTGAGGGCCGCGCGCTCAGCGGAAGTACGGATATTCCTGCACCCAGTGGAAGCCGCGACCGCGCAACGGGAAGTCGTCGAGCGCGACCGACGTCAGCGCGACCGAGACCGGTTGCCCGGCGAGCTGCCCCGTCAAGGTCAGCCGCTCGGGTGCGGGGCGGTCGAAACCGAAACTGCCCAAGTGTTGTGCCTCGCGCGTCCGGCGGCGCGGCGGCGGCGCGACCATGACGACGGTGCGCGCATCGGCGTCGACCATGGCGAGGACCGGGAGCAATTGGCCGTCCATGCGCTGCACGGTGGCCCCGTCGCGGTCGAAGACCAGGCCGCTGCCAGCGCAGTTCGTCGGTGGTCAGCGGCGGGAGCGGC
>NZ_BAFS01000189.1 GCF_000308415.1 Nocardia asiatica NBRC 100129
CAGGGTGCCGCGCTGGATGAGCACGGTCGCCACCGGGCCCCGACCGCGGTCGAGGTGCGCCTCGATGGCCACGCCCTGCGCGTCCATGTCGGGGTTGGCCCGCAGGTCCAGCGCCGCGTCCGCGGTGAGCAGGACCGCCTCGAGCAGCGCGTCGATGTTGATGTTCTGCCTGGCGGAGATGTCGACGAACATGGTCTCGCCGCCGTATTCCTCGGCGACCAGGCCGTACTCGGTGAGCTGCTGACGAACCTTCTGCGGGTTCGCGCCCTCCTTGTCGATCTTGTTGACCGCCACCACGATCGGCACGTCGGCCGCCTGCGCGTGGTTGATCGCCTCCACCGTCTGCGGCATGACGCCGTCGTCGGCGGCGACCACCAGGATCGCGATGTCGGTGGCCTTCGCACCGCGGGCGCGCATGGCGGTGAACGCCTCGTGACCCGGGGTGTCGATGAACGTGATGAGCCGGTCTTCCTCGCCCAGGTGGGTGAGCACCTGGTAGGCGCCGATGTGCTGGGTGATGCCGCCGGCCTCGCCCTCGCGGACGTTCGCCTTGCGGATGGTGTCCAGCAGTCGGGTCTTACCGTGGTCGACGTGACCCATGACGGTCACCACCGGCGGACGCTGTTCGAGGTCTTCCTCGCCGCCCTCGTCCTCGCCGTAGGTGAGGTCGAAGGACTCCAGCAGTTCACGGTCCTCGTCCTCGGGGCTGACCACGTGGACGACGTAGTTCATCTCGCTGCCGAGCAGCTCGAGGGTCTCGTCGTTCACCGACTGGGTCGCGGTGACCATCTCACCGAGGTTGAACAGGGCCTGTACCAGCGCGGCCGGGTTGGCGTCGATCTTCTCCGCGAAGTCCGACAGCGACGCGCCGCGGGCCAGCCGGATGATCTCGCCGTTGCCGCGCGGCAGCCGCACGCCGCCGACGGCGGGCGCCTGCATCGAGTCGTACTCTTGCCGCTTCTGCCGCTTGGACTTGCGGCCACGACGGGGCGCGCCACCGGGACGGCCGAACGCGCCTGCCGCGCCACCACGGCCACCGGGACCACCCGGACGACCGCCGCCACCGCCACCGCCGGGACGACCGCGGAAGCCGCCGGCC
>NZ_BAFS01000188.1 GCF_000308415.1 Nocardia asiatica NBRC 100129
CAGATCCAGCAGCGCGGCCGCGCCCGCGACCACGGTCGAGCCGACCGCGAGCCCGTGCAACGCGCGCGCCAGCAGCAGCATGGCCACGCTGTCGGCGAGCACGAACACCACCAGCCCGGCGACCATCGTGGCGAACGCGCCGAGCAGCACCGGTTTCCGGCCCACGACGTCGGAGATCCGCCCGGACACCAGCACCGCGCCCAGCGCGGCCACCGCGTAGACCGCGAACACGATGGTCGTGGTCAGCGGCGAGAGATGCCACTGTTTCTCGTAGATGCCGTAGAGCGGCGCGGGCACGCCCGAGACCCCCAGCGCTACGCCACTGGCCGCGAGCACCAGGGCGTAAGCCCAGCGCTGTGCGGTCTGTTCCTCGGCGGCCACCGCCATCGTCGCTGCCATCGGCACTCCGATCAGGTAAGTTTGATGATGGTCGAACCATGTCCGACGATACATCCGGTACGACGAACATCAAACCTGAGAGTGAGCCAGATCATGGCCGATGCCCCCGGCACCCAGCAGCGGCCCCCGGTGGCCGCGCTGCCCACGGTGCTCAACGCACTACAGGACCCGGTGCGCTTGGAGATGGTGCGGCGGCTGGCCAACGCGGGGACGGCGGTCCGCTGCGGCGCGCTCTACGAGGTGATCAACAAATCGACCGCCACCCACCATTTCAAAATCCTGCGCGACGCGGGCGTCATCGAGCGCCTGGTCGTCGATGGGCACACCTGCCAGCGCCTGCGCATCGACGACCTGGAGTCCGCGCTGCCCGGGCTGGTGCCGACGATCATCGCGGCCGCCAACCGCGCCCAGCCGGGATGACGCGCCCGAGGCTATGCGCGCTCAGCAGTTGTCGAAGCGCCACTGCCCGTCGACGAACGTCCAGGTCGCCGACTTCCGGTCGTCCTCGGACGCGCGGGCGTCGAAGTTCTCGACCGTGACCGTCCCCGTCGATCCGGACGTCGTGACGTCGATCTTCGACGGCTTGGACTTCAGGTCCCTGCCGTCGTAGAGCTGCGCCATGGACGCCACGTAGTCGTCCTGGTTCAGCGTGAGCCTGCAACGCGCGGAACGGAACTGGTACGCGGCGGCGTAGTCGTGGGCGGCCAGCGCGTTCGTCATCTTCGTGGCTTCCTCGCGCAGCGCGGCCGCGGTCGGCTCCCCCGCCTTGCCCGCCTCGGCGTCCGTTCCGCCGCACCCGGACAGCACCAGGATCGGCATCGAGACCGCGCCCAGCACGCAGAGGGCACGTTTCGTTCGATTCATCTCGACTCCTTGCAGCGATCGCCGGATCCGGGCACAACAGGGTTCAGCGCCCCGGCGAGGACCGACGGGCGGCGGCCGAAACGATATCGCGCCGAAGGATTCCACACCAAGCCGCAACCCCGTCGCCCGCGACAGGGATCAACTGGGCACCAGCCGCCGTACCGCGGCGGGCAGGTCACGGGTGCGCTTGTACGGTCCGGCGACCGACGCGGCGAAGGGCCGCGCCAGCAGCGTCCGCGCGATGGCGGACACCTCGTCGGTGGTGACGGCGTCGATGCGGGCCAGGGTCTCCGACACGCTGCGGTGATTGCCGTAGCTGAGTTCGCTGCGCCCCAAGCGGTTCATCCGCGAGGCGGAGTCCTCCAGACCGAGCACCAACCCGCCGCGCAACGAGCCCTTGGCCCGTGCGCATTCGGCGTCGGTGATGCCGTCGGCGGCCACTTCCTCCAGCACACCGCGCGCCAGGGCGGCCACTTGGCCCAGGTTCTCCGGCTGACAGCCGATGTAGACCGAGAACGCGCCGGTGTCGGCGAAGGTGTCGACGCTGGAATACACCGAATAGGCCAGACCGCGCTCTTCCCGGATGCGTTGAAACAGCCGCGAACTCAACCCACCGCCGACGACCGTGTTCAGCACCGACAGCGGCCAGCGCCGCTCCCCCTCGTGCCGCCCGAAGGCACGCACGCCGAAAGCCAGATGCGCCTGCTCGCTGTCGCGATGACTCCACTGCAACTGCGGGGTGCCGTGCGGCCGGAACCGGCCCTCGCGCCGCGGCGCGGGAGCCGCCGCGGGATCGAGCCGGTTCTCGAAGGCTCGATGCACCAGTTCCACCGTGTGGTCGTGTTCCACGTTGCCCGCGACGGCGACCACCATCCGGTCCGGCCGGTAGCGCCGCAGGTGGAACGACCGCAACTGGGCGGCCCGCATCCCCTCGATCGATTCGATGGAACCGATCACCGGGCGCCCGATCGGATGGTCGCCGAACAGCGCGGCCAGGAACGAGTCACCGACCAAATCCTCGGGATCGTCGTCGCGCATCGCGATCTCCTCGAGCACCACCTGCCGCTCCACGTCCACGTCCGAGGACCGGCACAGGCCGTTGAGCACCACGTCGGAGACCATGTCCACGGCCAGGGGCAGATCCTCGTCCAGGACGTGCGCGTAGTAGCAGGTCTGCTCCTTGGCGGTGAACGCGTTCAGCTCGCCGCCGACCGCGTCCATCGCCTCGGCGATGTCCAGGGCCGACCGCGTCGGCGTCGCCTTGAACAGCAGGTGCTCCAGGAAGTGCGCGGCGCCCGCGACGGTCGGGCCCTCGTCCCGCGACCCGACCCCGACCCAGACGCCGACGGACGCCGAGCGCACGCCGGGCAGATGCTCGGTGACCACGCGCAAACCGCCTGGCAGCACAGTGCGCCGTACTCCGCTGTCCGGGTCCGTCCGCAGCTCGAGTGACGAACCCCCCCGCCCGGTGTCGAGCAGAGGGGTTGTCGTCTTCTTCTTCGTCACAGGGACAAGTACTACTCGGTCCCGGCCGAGCCCGCATCGGCCGTGTGGTCGCCGGTCTCCTCGGCGTTCTCCTCGACCGGCACGAGCGAGATCTTGCCGCGGTTGTCGATGTCGGCGATCTCCACCCGCAGCTTGTCGCCGACGTTCACGACGTCCTCGACCTTGGCTACGCGCTTGCCGTTACCCAGCTTGGAGATGTGCACCAGGCCGTCGCGGCCGGGCAGCAGCGAGACGAACGCGCCGAAGGCGGTGGTCTTGACGACCGTGCCCAGGAAGCGCTCGCCGACCTTCGGCAGCTGCGGGTTGGCGATGGCGTTGATCGCGTCGATCGCGGCCTGCGCGGACGGGCCGTCGGTCGCGCCGACGAACACGGTGCCGTCGTCCTCGATGGAGATGTTGGCGCCGGTGTCCTCGGTGATCTGGTTGATCACCTTGCCCTTGGGGCCGATCACCTCGCCGATCTTGTCGACCGGGATCTTGATCGCGGTGACGCGCGGCGCGTACGGGCTCATCTCGTCCGGGGCGGCGATGGCCTCGGCCATCACGTCCAGGATCGTGGTGCGCGCGTCGTGGGCCTGGCTCAGCGCACCGGCCAGCACCTGCGAGGGGATGCCGTCCAGCTTGGTGTCCAGCTGCAGCGCGGTGACGAACTCACGGGTGCCCGCCACCTTGAAGTCCATGTCGCCGAACGCGTCCTCGGCGCCGAGGATGTCGGTCAGCGCGACGTAGCGGACCTCGTCCTCGCCCTGGTCGTTGGTGATGGTGTCGGACACCAGGCCCATCGCGATACCGGCGACCGGCGCCTTCAGCGGCACGCCCGCGTTCAGCAGCGACAGCGTGGAGGCGCACACCGAGCCCATCGAGGTGGAGCCGTTGGAACCCAGCGCCTCCGAGACCTGCCGGATGGCGTACGGGAACTCCTCCTGGGTGGGCAGCACCGGGATCAGCGCCCGCTCGGCCAGCGCGCCGTGGCCGATCTCGCGGCGCTTGGGCGAACCGACCCGGCCGGTCTCACCGGTGGAGAACGGCGGGAAGTTGTAGTGGTGCATGTAGCGCTTGCTGGTCTCCGGGCCGAGCGAGTCGACCTGCTGGGCCATCTTCACCATGTCCAGGGTGGTGACGCCGAGGATCTGGGTCTCGCCGCGCTCGAACAGCGCCGAGCCGTGCGCCCGCGGCACCACCGCGACCTCGGCGGACAGCGCGCGGATGTCGGCCAGACCGCGGCCGTCGATGCGGAAGCCGTCGGACAGGATGCGCTGGCGCACCAGCTTCTTGGTGGCCGAGCGGAACGCCGCGCCGAGCTCCTTCTCCCGTCCGGTGAAGTCGTCGGCGAGGCGCTCGAGCACGGCGAGCTTGATCTCGTCGATCTTCTCCTCGCGCTCCTGCTTGCCCGCGATGCTCAGCGCCTCGCTCAGCTCGCGCTTGGCGGTGCCCTCGACGGCCTCGTACACATCCTGGCCGTAGGGCGGGAAGAGCGGGAAGTCCTCGGTGGGCTTGGCGGCCAGCTCGGCCAGGTCCTGCTGCGCGCGGCAAAGGCGGGCGATGAACGGCTTGGCGGCCTCGAGGCCCTCGGCGACGACGGCCTCGGTCGGCGCCTGCGCACCGCCCTCGACCAGTTCGATGACCTTCTCGGTGGCCTCGGCCTCGACCATCATGATGGCCACGTCACCGGACTCGACCACGCGCCCGGCGACGACCATGTCGAACACGGCGCCTTCGAGCTGCTCGGTGGTCGGGAAGGCGACCCACTGGCCCTCGATCAGCGCGACGCGCACGCCGCCCACCGGGCCGGAGAAGGGCAGGCCCGCGAACTGGGTGGACGCGGACGCGGCGTTGATCGCCACCACGTCGTAGAGGTCCTTGGGATCCAGGCTCAGCACGGTCACCACGACCTGGATCTCGTTGCGCAGACCGTCGACGAACGACGGGCGCAGCGGCCGGTCGATCAGCCGGCAGGTGAGGATCGCGTCGGTGGACGGACGGCCCTCGCGGCGGAAGAACGATCCGGGGATGCGGCCCGCGGCGTACATCCGCTCCTCGACGTCGACCGTCAGCGGGAAGAAGTCGAACTGGTCCTTGGGCTGCTTGCCCGCGGTGGTGGCCGACAGCAGCATGGTCTCGTCGTCCAGGTAGGCGACGACCGAACCGGCGGCCTGCCGGGCGAGGCGTCCGGTCTCGAACCGGATGGTGCGGGTGCCGTAGCTGCCGTTGTCGATCAGCGCGACGGATTCGAAGACGCCCGGTTCGACCTCGACGGCCGAGCTCTTGCGTTCAGTTGTTTCGGTCATTCTTCTCTCTCAACCTCTCGTCTTCGCCGGCTCGAGCGCTCATCGGGCGCGATCCGGCTGTCGTCAGCCGTACCGGGTACGGACGCGCGGCAACCCTCCTGGCTGCGACGCGCGCACCCGGCCGAGTCCCCTTGGAGTCGGCGACGCGGAGGCGGTCATCGATCGAAGCCCGACGGCGCCAACTCGCTGCCGATAGGCCACTACCGAAGACCGACGCCACGCGGGCGGGTGCATACGGCTGTGCAATGTTGTCGTGCGAAGGGGGGCGATCCACCCCTGTACACAAATAGCCAACGGAGCGATTGTACGTCTCCCCATCGGCTGAACCAGCGACCGCCTCGGACAATCACGTGTCGACGGCTGGCTATCGCTCCGCCACTTCGTGGTGATGCGCTCTGCCGGGGCCTACCCGCCCACACGGCTGCGCCACCCGGCAAACATCCTGTCCACACGGTTACCGCCCCGCACCCCCACCGGCCGAACCACCGGTTCCGAGCGAAGCGAGACCGAGCATTGTCCGTTCGCGGCCCGGCTCGCGTCCGAGCGGCCGCCGCGTCCGCGACGAAGTCGCAAGCGGTGGTCACACGGACGCGAGCCACAAGGGGGCCGCGAACACGCCGCGACGAAGTCGCGGCCAGAAATTACCGCCGCAGGCCGAGGCGCTCGATCAGCGAACGGTAGCGGTTGATGTCGTTGTCCTGGAGGTACTTCGACAGCCGCTTGCGACGACCGATCAGCGCCATCAGACCGTGGCGGGTGTGGTGGTCGTGCTTGTGCTTCTTCAGGTGCTCGGTGATGTCGGCGATCCGCTTGGACAGCAGCGCGATCTGCGCCTCCGGCGAGCCGGTGTCCTTCTCGTGCAGGCCGTATTCGGCGAGAATCGCCGACTTCTGCTCGGTGGTCAGCGCCATGGGGCATCCACTCCTGTTTCTCAGTTCCGCGCTCGAATGTCCGGTCACCCGGTGCGGGCGCCACCGCGGACCGCAGCAAACCCGAGGAACCACCCTACCGGACCGGGCGCCGCCCACCGAAATCGCACGTCGATCGGCGCGGCCGACGGTTTCGGACGTGCCGGGCACGGAAGCGTCGGCATTACCTTCCGGGTAATCGACTCGCCGCGCATCGGCTGCGAATCTTCTTCTCGTATCGACGAATACGAGGAGATGACGATGCCTTACCTGGAGACGACCGACGGCACCCGCTTGGCCTACGAAGACTACGGAACCGGAGCCCCGATTCTGTTCCTGGCCGGGTGGGCGCTCGATGCGGAGATGTGGGAGTACCAGGTCCCGTTCTTCGTCGAGCGGGGCTACCGCTGCGTGCTACCGGATCGGCGTGGACACGGCCGCTCCGATCGCCCCTCCACCGGATACGACCTGGACACCCGCGCCGACGACGTGGCCGAGCTGGTCGAACGGCTCGACCTGCGCGACCTGACCCTGGTCGCGCACTCCGCGGGCGGCGCGGAGGTCGCCCGATACCTGGCCAGGCACGGCACCGGGCGAGTGGGACGTATCGCGCTGTTCGCCACCACGCTGCCTTTCCTGCGGCAGACCGAGGACAACCCTGAGGGCCTTCCGGACGAGCTGAGCCGCGCGTCGGTCGCCCAGTGGCGCACCGACCGCCCCAAGTGGTTCGCCGATCGCGCCCAGGGATACTTCGCCACCCACCTCGGCAACGACGTGTCCCCCGCGCTGATCGACCACGAGATCCGCCGCTGCCTGTCGGCCTCACCGTGGTCCACCATCGCGGTCTGGGAGTCGACCTTCTCCTCCGACCACCGCGAGACCCTGCGGAATCTGCCGATTCCCGCGCTGGTCGTGCACGGCGTGCCGGATCAGTCCATCCCGATCGACGCCAGCAGCAGGCGCACCGCGAAACTCATCCCGGACTGCGTCTACAAGGAGTACCCGACCGCCGGGCACGGGCTGTACGTCACCCACGCCGCCCAGCTCAACCAGGACCTGCTCGACTTCATGAAGTCCTGACGCTCACCCGGCGTCGACGGCGGTGAGGATCTTGCGCGCGGTCTCCACGTCGCGGCCCATGCACTCGATGAGCTCGTCCACGGACTCGAATTTGCGCTGGCCCCGGATGTGCTCGACGAAGTCGACCGCGACGTGCTGGCCGTAGAGGTCGGCCTCGCCGTCGAGCACGTACGCCTCGACCGTGCGGGCCCGGCCGGAGAAGGTCGGATTGGTGCCCACCGAGATGGCGGCCATGGCCCGCTCGCCCGGGGTGACGGTGCCGATGGTGGGGCCGGGGCCGAGCACGGTGAACCATCCCGCGTACACGCCGTCGGCCGGGATCGCGGCGTGCATCGGCGGAGCGACGTTCGCGGTCGGGAAACCGAGCTGCTTGCCGCGGCCGTCACCGTGCACGACAACGCCTTCGACCCGGTGCGGCCGCCCCAGCGCCTCGGCCGCGGCGGCCATGTCACCCGCGTCGACGCACGCGCGGATGTAGGTGGAGGAGAAGGTCACGGCGTGTTCGGCGAGCAATGTCACGCCGTCGACTTCGAATCCGAATCGCTTGCCGAGCTCGCGCATGGTCTCGACCGTGCCCGCGGCCTTCTTGCCGAAGGTGAAGTTGTCGCCGACCACCACTTCGACCACATGCAAGCGCTCCACCAGCAGATCGTGCACGTACCGCGCGGGGGTCAGCTTCATGAATTCGTGGGTGAAGGGCATGACGCAGAAGACGTCCACGCCCAGTTCCTCGGCCAGTTCGGCGCGGCGGGTCAGCGTGGTCAGCTGCGCGGGGTGCGAGCCGGGGCGCACCACTTCCATCGGGTGCGGATCGAAGGTCATCAGCACCGCGGGCACGCCGCGCGCGGCCGCGGACTTCACGGCCCGGCTGATCAACTGCGCGTGGCCGCGGTGCACACCGTCGAACACACCGATCGTGAGGACACAGCGCCCCCAGTCCGCGGGCACCTCGTCGAGACTTCGCCATCTCTGCACAGTGCGCAGCCTACGCAAATCAGGTAGCGAACAGTATTCGGGCGTGCGGATCTCACACAACACTTCCGCGCGTCGGGAGCCTTCCGAGGACGACGGGGTCGGCCGGATGCTCCGCAGCGGTCCCGGTAGGTCGTCGGCCCGCCGTGCCGTTCGGAATTCGTCGGGCGAGGCGACGCGTAGCCGTTTCCTGCTCCGGGAGCTGACCGCCGAGTGGCCGTGGCTACCGCACGACGGTATTCCGTCGTGCGCAGTGTCGGGATTCGCGACGACACCGGCGGATACTTCGCGCGTCGGAAATGCGCCGGACGGATGCGTGAAAGTGCTGATTCGACAAATGTTTCCAGCCTTTCGAACACTCTTTCGCCAGGAGGGAAAGGTCCGGCGTGGAAATGCGGAAGTGTTCGGCGCACGCATGTGGCAACGGCACACTCGGCAGATGGTTCGGTCGCGGACCGCGCGCTGTGCTGGATCGCCGCACGACCGGTGCGGGCGTCGAGGTCGCGGCGCGAGCGGCCCCGCATCCGGTGTGAACGCCGATTCGCCCGGTGGATGAACGGCGAATCGCGATTCGTTTGCGATGGCCCAACGGCGGCTCGCGGGATGTGTGTATCGGCACGCTAGTGCCTAAGCTCGGGTGTGTGCCCGGTAAACGAGATATCGCCACTCGACGCGAGCTGGCCGACGCCCCGGTTCCGGGCGATCCGCACGGCGGTACCGCGACGATCGCGCCTGTGCTCTCGTCGGTCGCCCAGGACTATCTGAAGGTCATCTGGACCGCCCAGGAGTGGTCGCAGGAGAAGGTGACCACCAAACTGCTCGCCGAGCGGATCGGCGTGTCGGCCTCGACCGTCTCCGAAGCGGTGCGCAAACTCGCCGACCAAGGGCTGGTCGAGCACGCCCGCTACGGGGCGATCACCCTCACGCCCGAAGGCCGCCGCGCCGCCATCGCGATGGTGCGCAGGCACCGGCTCATCGAGACCTTCCTGGTGAACGAACTCGGCTACGGCTGGGACGAGGTGCACGACGAGGCCGAGGTGCTCGAGCACGCGGTCTCGGAGTTGTTGATGGCGCGCATCGACGCGAAGCTCGGCTACCCCGACCGCGACCCGCACGGCGACCCGATCCCGTCGGTGGACGGCGCGGTACCCACCCCGCCCGCGCGCCAGCTCAGCGACTTCCACGCGGGTGAGCACGGCCGGGTGGCCCGCATCTCGGACGCCGATCCCGACATGCTGCGCTACTTCGATTCCGTCGGCATCGCCTTGGACACCGTCATCACGGTGGTCGAGCGCCGCGATTTTGCGGGCACCATCGCCATCCGCATCGGCGCCACCGAGGCCGCCACCGACCTCGGGCGCCCCGCCGCCGACGCCATCTGGCTCACTACCTGAGCCGCGGGCCCGCTCGGTCGTTCGAGCGGACCGAGCAGCGAATCCGAACGTTTCGAACCACCGGAGATGCCGGGTGCACGGTCGGCACGAGCCGACCGGCACGAGCCCACTCGGTCCGACACCCGTCGACCGCTCCGTGGTCCGCCTGCCCGCACCTGCGCCACGATGAGGGTCGCGGCGACGAAACGGCGCTGGAGCGTCGACCGGGATCTCGGCGATCGGTCAGCCGAATTCCGCCGCGGCGGGCCGGGCCAACTCTGCCGTGCGGGCGGCGATGGCGTCACCGAGTTCGTCGGTGGTGTTCGTGCCGCCGAGATCCGGGGTGCGGACCTCGCCCGCGGCCAGCACGTCGCAGACGGCTCGATCGATCGCGGCGGCAGCGGCGGACTCACCGAGATGGTCGAGCAGCATCGCACCGGCCAGGATTTGCGCGACCGGGTTCGCGATGCCCTGACCGGCGATGTCGGGGGCGCTACCGTGCACGGCCTCGAACATCGATGGGCCGGTGCGCTCGGGGTTGATATTGCCCGACGGGGCCAGACCGAGCCCGCCGGTGACGGCGGCGGCGAGGTCGGAGAGGATGTCGCCGAACAGGTTCGAACCCACGATCACGTCGAGCCGGTCCGGATGCAGCACGATTTCGGCGGCGAGCGCGTCGACGTGCATTTGCCGCGTGGTCACCTGCGGGTAGTCCACCGCGACGCGTTCGAACACACTGTCCCAGTAGGGCATCGCATGGATGATCCCGTTCGATTTGGTCGCCGAGCACAATCGCCCGGACCGTTCGGCGGCCCGCTCGAACCCGTAGCGAATGATCCGCTCACATCCCGTGCGAGTGAACACCGACTCCTGTAGCACGAATTCGTCGGGGCGGCCCTCGTTGTGGATGCCGCCGATCCGGGAGTACTCGCCCTCGGAGTTCTCCCGCACGATCAGGATGTCCAAGTCGTCGGCGGTGCGGCCACGCAGCGCCGACTCCGTGCCGGGCAGCAGGCGCACCGGGCGCAGATTGACGTACTGCCCGAAGGCGCGGCGCAGCGGGATCAGCAGTCCCCACAGCGAAACGTGGTCGGGCACGCCGGGAAAGCCGACGGCGCCGAGCAGGATCGCGTCGAAGCCCGCGAGTCGTTCCACGCCGTCGGGCGGCATCATCGCCCCGGTGCGCAGGTAGTTCGCACAGGACCAGTCGAATTCGGTCCATGTCAGGCCGGGCAACGCGGCGTCGAGCACCCGCACCGCCGCCGCGGTGACGTCGACTCCGATCCCGTCACCCGGGATGGTGGCGATGCGGTACTCCTTCACTGGCACTCCTTCACAGTCGCACTCCGATGTACTTGGTCTCCAGGAACTCGTCGATCCCGGTGAGCCCGCCCTCGCGCCCGAGCCCGGACTCCTTGACCCCGCCGAAGGGTGCGGCCGGGTTCGACACCACGCCCTGGTTGAGCCCCACCATGCCGGTTTCCAGCGCCTCGCACACCCGCAGTCCACGCCGCAGGTTCTCGGTGAACACGTAGCTGACCAGTCCGTACGGGGTGTCGTTGGCCCGGCTCACCGCCTCGCCTTCGGTATCGAAGACGCCGATGGCAGCCACCGGTCCGAAGATCTCGGTGTGGCACAGCTCGGCGTCGTCGGGGACGTCGACCAGCACGGTCGCGGGATAGAAGGTGCCCGGTCCGACCGGCGTGGTTCCGCCGGTGAGCACCGTGGCGCCGCGGGCGCGGGCGTCGTCGACCAGGCGTTGCACCTTCGCGACGGCCTCGGCATCGATCAGCGGCCCGACCACGACGTCCGGTTCGGTGCCGCGCCCCATCGGCAGGGCCGCCATCCGCTCGGCGAGCCCGCGGGCGAACTCCGCGGCGACGCCGCGCTGGACGAGGATGCGATTGGCGGCGGTGCACGCCTGGCCGATATTGCGCATCTTCGCCGCGAGAGCGCCTTCGATCGCCTCGTCCAAGTCGGCGTCGTCGAACACCAGCAGCGGCGCGTTGCCGCCGAGCTCCATCGAGGTGCGCATCACCGTCTGCGCGCACTGCGCGAGCAGCTGCTTGCCGACCGCCGTCGAGCCCGTGAACGACAGCTTGCGCGAGCGGTCGTCCAGGATCAGCGGCGTCATCACCGGGGCGGGCTCGGCCGTCGTGACGACGTTGACCACCCCCGCGGGCAACCCGGCGCCCGCCATCACCTCGGCCAGCGCCAACATCGAAAGGGGCGTTTGCTCAGCGGGTTTCACCACGCAGGTGCAACCGGCGGCGAGCGCGGGCGCGATTTTGCGCGCCCCCATGGCCACGGGGAAGTTCCAGGGCGTGATGAGCAAACTCGGGCCGACCGGCTGCCGGGTCACCAGGAAACGCGAACCGCCGGTGGGTGCGGGCAGGTAACCGCCGTCCAAGCGCACGGCTTCCTCGGCGAACCAGCGGAAGAATTCCGCGGCGTACGCGATTTCGCCGCGCGCCTCGGCCAGCGGCTTGCCCATCTCCAAGGTCGCGATCAGTCCGAGCCGCTCGGTGTCGGCCAGCAGCGCGCGATGCACGCGCATCAGCAGATCGCTGCGCTCCCGCGGCGGCGTGGCCGCCCAGCCCGGTTGCGCCGCGCATGCCGCGTCCAGCGCGGCGAGCCCGTCGGCCGGGTCCGCGTCGGCCACCGCGCACAGCGGCGCGCCGGTCGACGGATCGAGAACCGGCAGCGTCCGCGCGGTCGTACGCCACTGCCCGTCGATGAACAGGCCGCGCGGCACCGTATCGATCGCGGCGCGCTCGGCAGCGCTGAGAGCGCTTTCGGTCAGCATCGTCGGTGGCTCCTTTCGTCACCGGGCAGCGCTCTGCCATTGCTGCGACCCGTCCGGCCATGTTATGCATATTGTCGACAATCCGACAATAGACAACCGCGCATCCATCCCCGCTCCGGGAGGCGAACCACCATGACCGAGCTCTCGCCCATCCTGAAACAGGCCACTCCGGTGACCGTCGACCACGGCGCGGGGTGCTACCTCTACGGCACCGACGGCCGCCGGTATCTGGACTTCACCGCCGGCATCGGCGTCACCAGCACCGGCCACTGCCACCCGCGTGTGGTCGCGGCGGCGCAAGCGCAGGTCGCGACGCTGATCCACGGCCAGTACACGACCGTGCTGCACCGGCCGCTGCTGGAGCTGACCGCACGGCTCGGCGCGGTGCTGCCCGAGGGGCTGGACGCGCTGTTCTTCGCCAACTCCGGCAGCGAGGCGATCGAGGCCGCGCTGCGGCTGGTCCGCCAGGCCACCGGGCGGCCGAACGTCGTCGTCTTCCACGGCGGTTTCCACGGCCGCACCGTGGCCGCCGCGACCATGACGACCTCCGGCACCCGGTTCTCCGCCGGGTTCAGCCCGTTGATGCCGGGTGTGCACGTCGCGCCGTTCCCCACGGCGTACCGCTACGGCTGGAGCGAACCGGAAGCCACCGCCTTCGCGCTGCGTGAACTCGACTACCTGTTCGCCACGCTCACCTCCCCCGCCGAGACCGCCGCGTTCATCGTGGAGCCGGTACTCGGCGAGGGCGGCTACGTCCCGGGCAACACCGAGTTCTTCCGCGGGCTGCGCGAGCGCGCGGACCGGCACGGCATCCTGCTGGTCTTCGACGAGATCCAGACCGGTTTCGGGCGCACCGGAAAATTCTTCGGGCACCAGCACTTCGGCGTCCGGCCCGACGTGATCACCATCGCGAAGGGCTTGGCCAGTGGATTCCCGCTGTCGGGCATCGCGGCCTCGCGCGAGCTGATGGCGCGGGCGTGGCCGGGTTCACAAGGCGGCACCTACGGCGGCAACGCGGTGGCCTGCGCGGCGGCGATCGCCACGCTCGACGTCATCGAATCCGAAGGGCTGGTCGAGAACGCGGCCGCCCGCGGCGCCCAGCTGCTGCGCGGCCTGCGCGCGGGCGCCACCAAGGCGATCGGTGACGTCCGCGGCCTCGGCCTGCTCGCGGGCGCCGAGTTCACCTCGGCCACCGGCGAACCCGATCCGGCCACCGCCGCGGCCGCCCAGCGCGCCGCGGTGGACAAGGGTCTGCTGCTGCTGACCTGCGGGGCGCACATGAACGTGGTCCGGATGATTCCGCCGTTGATCGTCACCGATTCGCAGATCGAGGACGCCCTGACGATCTGGTCCGAGGTGCTCGCCGAGCTGTAGCGCCCCGCGCGCACCACCCGTCCGCTCGCCGGGCCCGCCCGGCGGCACCGATCAGGAAGCAGGAACGCATGGCCCGCTACCTCACCATCACGCTCACCAAAGCCGCCGTGACCTGCCGCGCTCGTCTGCTGGACGAGGAGGCTCCGCGCACCTGCGCGGCGGTATGGAACGCCCTGCCGCAAGAAGGAGACGCCTTCCACGCCAAGTACGCCCGCAACGAGGTGTACACCCTGCTGCCCCGGATCGGCGCGGCCCCGCACCGGGAGAATCCGACGGTCACCCCGATCCCCGGCGACGTGTGCCTGTTCGACTTCGAACCGTGGGAGATCGGCAATCCGGCCTACGGCTACGAGCCCGGCTCGGCGGCCGAGCACGAACGAGGAGCCACCGACCTGGCGCTGTTCTACGGCCGCAACAATCTGTTGATCAACGGCGACCTCGGCTGGGTACCGGGCAATGTCTTCGCCACGATCGAAGAGGGCCTCGCCGACATCGCCGCGGCGTGCAACTCGCTGTGGCTGCACGGCGTCCAAGGCGAGACGCTCGCCTTCGCCCGCGCCTGAGAACCCGCCGACCCGATGGCCCCGCGACGACTCGCGGGGCCATCGGCGTTCAAGCGGCCAGCACGAATTCGGCGTAGCGGGCCACCGCCAGCACCAGGTCGTCCGAGTGGCGCGGGCCGACGATCTGCAGCCCGACCGGCAGGCCCGCCCGGGTCGTGCCCGCCGGGATGCTGATCGCGGGCTGCTGCGTGAGATTGAACGGATAGGTGAACGGCGTCCACTCCGGCCAGCTGCGCAGCCCGCTGCCCGGGGGCACGTCGTGGCCCGCTTCGAACGCGGGAATAGGCACCGTCGGAGTGATCAGGACGTCGTAATCAGTGTGAAAGGCGCCCATGGTGATGCCGATCTGCGCCGCCACGTTGCGCGCGGCCAGATAGTCGACGGCCGTGACGGTTTCACCGCGCTCCCATACCGCGCGCAGACCGGGGTCCACCCGGTCGCGGGTGCCCTCCGGGAAGCCGGACAGCATGGTGGCCGCGCCGGCCGCCCACAGCAGCTCGAACGCCTCGCGTGGATCCCCGAACCCGGGATCGGCGACGCCGACGCGGAGTTCGGCCTCGGCGAGGCGAGCCACCGCCGTCTCCACGATCGCCGCGACTTCGGGATCGACCGTGGCGTAACCCAGCGTCGGCGAGTACGCCACCCGCAATCCGCGCACCTCACGCTGCATCTCGGCACGGAACACGGTGAGCGTGGGGGCCAGTGCGGTCGGGTCGCGCGGGTCCGGCAGCGACAGGATGTCCATCAGCAGCGCCGCGTCCTCGACGGTGCGCGTCATCGGTCCCGCGTGCGCCAGCGGCCCGAACGGGCTGGCCGGGAACAGCGGAATCCGTCCGTAGGTGGGCTTGAACCCGACGATGCCGCAGAAGGCAGCGGGGATGCGCACGCTGCCGCCGCCGTCGGTGCCCACCGAGACCGGACCCATACCCCCCGCGACGGCCGCGGCGCTACCGCCCGACGAACCGCCCGCGGTGGTGGACGGATCGGCCGGATTGCGGGTGACACCCGCCAGCGGGCTGTCGGTGACCGCTTTCCACGCGATCTCCGGGGTCGTGGTCTTACCCAGGAACACCATGCCGTCCTCGCGCAGCCGGGCCGCCACGGGGCTGTCCACCGGCCACGGTCCGGCCGCGTCGATCGACGTGGAGCCGCGCCGGGTGGGCCAGCCCTCGGTGAGGAAGACGTCCTTGATCGAGATCGGCACCCCGTCGAGCAGGCCGCGGGCATGGCCGGATTGCCAGCGCGCCTCGGAATCCTTCGCCTGCACCAAGGCGCGATCCGGGTCGACGAGACAGAAGGCGTTGAGCGCGCCGTCGCGGTCGGCGATCGCGCGCAGGATCGCCTCGGTCGCCTCGACGGGCGACAAGGTGCCCGCCGCGTAGGCCGAGACCAGTTCTACCGCGGTCATCGCGGTCGGGTCGGTGGGTTGGTTCCTGTCGGGGTAGCTCATGGATGGGCTCCTTCAGCCGGGCACGTACCCCAGCCTTTTGTCGACCACGTTGTCCAGCGGACGTCCGGCGATCCAGTTGTCGAAGTTCTCGGTGAACGCGTTGACGATCTCGGTGCGCCATCCGATGAAGTCACCGGAGTTGTGCGGAGTGATCCGGACATTGGGCAGTTCCCACAGCGGGTGATCGGCGGGAAGCGGCTCGGGGTTCACCACATCGAGCGCCGCCGCGGCGATCGATCCGGTGCGCAGCGCGGCGACGAGGTCGTCGGTCACAACGAGTTCCCCACGGCCGACGTTGACAAACCTCGCGTGCGGCTTCATCGCGGCGAAGGCCGCGGCGTCGAACATGTTCCTGGTCTGCTCGGTGAGCGGGGCGATCGCGACGACGTAGTCGGCGCCGGCCAGTTCGGCGTGCAGGTCGGTGGCGACTTCCCCGAAATCGGGGTCGGACGCACGCTCTCGTCTGCCCACGGCGCGCACGCTCATTCCCACCGCGCGCAGCAACCGGGCGATGTGGCGGCCGATGGAGCCGGTGCCGACGATCAGCGCAGTGGCGCCCGCGACCCGTTCGGATTCCCGGTGCCGCCACTCGTGCCGCTGCTGCAGCAGCAGCGAGCCGGACAGGTCCTTGGCGAAACCGAGGATCTGCCCGAGCACGTATTCGGCGATCGCGGCGTCGAAGACGCCCCGGGTATTGGTCACGACGACGTCGCTGGCCCGCAATTCGGGGAACATCGCCGGGTCGACGCCCGTCGATCCCATGTGCACCCACCGCAAACGATCGGCGGCGTGCCAGGCGCCGGGCAACGCCCGTGTTCGGAAGTCGTAGACGAACAGGATCTCCGCCCCGCGCAGGGCCTCGGCCAGACCGGACGCTTCGGTGTACCGGATGGTGGCACGGTCTGCTATCCGGTCCATGCGCTCGGCGTCGGGCACACTGTCACTGTGCAGGACGGCGACAATCGGGCCCTCTTCCACATTGACACAGTAAGAGGACATCGTATGATTGTCAACAATCCGATCGTGTTCGGAGGTCGTCCCGGCTGAGCGCGAGAGGGGCCGTAGTGGATCTGAGCTTTCCCGACCTCGAGGGGCCCGTTGCCCAACGGGGCATCGGGATCATCGCACCGTTCGATCTCGCCCTCGAACGGGAGCTCTGGCGCTGGGCGCCGTTGGAGGTGAGCCTGCACCTGGCGCGCACTCCCTACGAGCCGGTCCCGGTGTCGCTGGAGATGGCCGAACTGGTCTCGGACGCCGCGCATCTCACCGCGGCCACCCGCAACGTGCTGCATGTCGAGCCCGAAGTGGTTGCCTACCTGTGCACCTCGGGCAGCTTCATCAAAGGCCTCGCCTACGAGAAGTCGCTACGCGACACCATCTGCCAGGCGGGGGCGCAGGACGCGGTCACCACCTCGGGGGCGCTGCTGGAAGCGATCCGCCATCTGAACCTCACGCGGGTCTCGGTACTCACTCCTTATGACGAGATCCTCACCCACCGGCTGCACGAGTTCCTCGCCGAAGCCGGGTGCTCGGTGGTGCGCTCCGACCATCTCGGGCTCGGCGGCGGCATCTGGAAGGTCAGCTATCGCACGATCGCCGAACGCATCCTCGCCGCCGACGATCCCACGGCCCAGGCCGTCTTCGTCAGCTGCACCAACCTGCCCACCTACGACGTCATCGAGCCGCTGGAGAACGCCCTGGGCAAACCGGTGCTCACCGCCAACCAGCTCACCATGTGGGCCTGTCTCGGCCGGATGAAGCTGCCGATGATGGGCCCGGGCAAGTGGCTACTCAACGTTTTCTGAAGGAAGAACATCGCATGCACGCACCCACCGTCGGCTTCATCTACCCCGACCACGCGGCGGAAGACGACTACCCGCTCGCGGCGGCGGCGCTCGGCGCGCGCCTTCCGGTAGCCCACATCTACGGCACCGATCTGCACGCCGTCCCGGAACTGCTCGAGCTGGGCAGCCCGGAGAAGTTGCGCCTCGGCGCTTCGCTGCTGGCCCGCCACCGCCCCGACGCGATCGTCTGGGCCTGCACCTCCGGCAGTTTCGTCTACGGTCCCGCGGGCGCCCGAGACCAGGCGCGCGCGCTGGCCGAGGTCGCCGGTGTGCCCGCGACCAGCACCAGCATCGCGTTCGCCGACGCCGTGCACGTGCTGGGGCTGCGCACCGTCGCCGTCGCCGCCAGCTATCCCGACGAGGTGGCCCGGCTGTTCGTGGACTTCCTCGCCGACGCGGGCATCGAGGTCGTCTCCATGTCCAGCGCGGGCATCGACACCGCCGCCGAGGTCGGCACCCTCAGCGCGAGCCGAGTGCTACGGCTGGCCGCGGACAACGACCACCCCGACGCGCAGGCGCTGCTCATCCCCGACACCGCGATGCACACCCTTGCAGTGCTGCCGGAGCTGGAAGCTACGCTGGGCAAACCGGTGCTCACAGCCAATCAGGTCACGATCTGGGCGGGCTTGCGACTGGCCGGCGCCGAGCCGGTCGTTCCCGGACTCGGCACCTTGTTCGCGGAAAGGCAGAGCGATGTCCGTCGTTGATTTCGAGCCGGTGAACCGGCAGTCGACCGCGGAGATGATCGCCGATCGGCTCCGCGAGGCGATCATGCGCGGCAGTCTCGCGCCGGGCTCACAGCTGGGCGAGGCCGACCTCGCCGCACGGTTCGCGGTCTCGCGCGGGCCGGTGCGCGAGGCGATGCAGCGCTTGGTGTCCGAGGGCCTGCTGCACAGCATCCGTCACCGCGGCATCTTCGTCATCGAACTGAGCCTCGACGACGTGGTCGACATCTACCGGGCCAGGACGGCGCTGGAGGGCGGCGCGCTGGAACTGATCCTGGACGGCCGCCGCCCCATCGCCTACGAGGCGCTCGCGCCCAGCGTGGAGGAGATGGTCGCCTGTGCCGGACGCGGTGACGCGGTAGGTGTCTCGGATGCCGACCAAGCCTTCCACGAGGCGCTGGTGGAGAGCGCGGCCAGCCCACGACTGGTCCGGGCGGCGCGCACGCTGCTGATCGAGACGCGCATGTGCTTGGGCGCTCTGCAGACCACCTATCCCGACCTGCGCGAACAGGCCCACGAACACGTGGAGCTGCGCGAAGCGATCGCCACCGCCGAGCCGGCGCGCGCCCGCGCCCTGCTCGCCGAGCACATGGACGACGCCGTGCAACGGCTCCGTCGCCAGATCGGCTCCTGAGCGCAGCGGCTACCGGGCGAGGAACTCCAGCAGCGCGCGGAACTCCGGCAGGCAGAGATAACCGTCGCCGTCCCGGTCGGCGGCCGCCAGCAGAACCTCCGCCGGTTCCTCGATCCGGCCCGCCCCACAGTGGCGGATCAGCGATTCGAGTTCTTCGACGGAGATGCGGCCGTCGCCATTGACGTCGAAGACTTTGAACGCGGCGTCGGCGTCGGTCACCTCGATGCGCCCGCCCGCCAGTGCCGCGTCGAATTCGGCTCGCGAGACCAGGAAGTCGCCGTCGGTGTCGGCGGCCGCGACGAGCCGTTCGACCGCCGCGTCGTCGACCTCCAGGCCGAGCGCCCGGATACCCGCCGTGATGTCCGCTACCGAGACGAGCCCGTCCCCGTCGCGGTCCCACAACCCGAACGTGTCCACCGGCCCATCGTTCATGCCCGCTACCTTCTCCGCCGCTACCGACCACGGCCGTCACGAACTGGTGTGGACGACCACCCCACACTGTACGGAACCCCTTGCGGGAGTAGCTGTCGACAGCATTCCGGCCCTGCCACGCAACGTGGCGCTCGGAACAGAACGGCAAACCGGCTTCCCGTTGACGACCTGCGCCACCGATTCCCCGAGCGCAGTCGAGAATTGAGCTGCGTGAACGGCGCCGGCGTTGAACAATAGGTGGACGACGCCGATCGGGCCGGAAATCGCAGAGAGACGGCAGCATCTCATGGGTGTGAAATGCCAAGGGCGCGCGGGATCGCGCATCGTCATCTTATTCATAGCGTTCGCCGCCGTCCTCGCTGCCCTCAGCGGTTGCGGTGACGAGGACACTCCATCCGACGAGGGCAGACGCGGCATACCCGAAGTCCGACCGACGGATGGGGTCTCCGGCAACCCAGGCGGTTCCGGAGACGGCGGCCGAGGAGCGAAGGGAATTCCGGTCGACATTGCCCAATTCGATTTCAGCACAGGCGATCCTGCCGACGAAGTGGTGCGCAACATACGGGCCCAGATGGCCGGGAACTGCGACAAGAAGAAGCTCCCCGTCGACTGCGTAACGGTCACGAAGAAGCCCAAGAATTCGGCGCCGACGCCCACCTGCACGTCCACCGAGGACGGGATACCGATCACCAAGGGGTACGAGTCCTTCGTGGGTGTCGACCCGCCACTGCCGTCGGCTGGTTTCCCGCCCGACGTCACCATCGACTCCGGTGGAGTCATCACCGTGTACACCAAGACGTGCGTGCCCAAGGACGACTCGGAAAACGGAGGTGGACAACCGAGCACCACCACGACGAAGCCCGTCACCACCACTGCGCCGCCGACGACTTCGAAGCGCGATGGCGGCTGACCCTGCGCCGCCGGACCGACCTCGGGAAGAGTCGTCCACCTTCGCCGATCTCTCCCACCTGGCGCAGCTTCTCGGCCAGTTCGTCGCCCCGGCCACACTACTGGCGGGCTTGCTGTTCTATTGGGGGTTCTTCCACGCCCGTGGATTCTGCGGATACTTCGGCATCGATTCCCAAGTACTGGGGTTCAGCACGACCGACTACGTCATGCGCAGCGCCGACGGTTTGTTCGTCCCATTGGCGATATGCGCCGTGGTCGCACTGGCCGTCACCTGGGGACGGGTGGCGATCCCGCCCGCCGTTCTGCACGGTTCCCCGCCCAGGTGGCTGCTGGTCGCCGCCGCGATCACCGGCGGGCTGCTGTTGCTCAACGGACTGTCCCAGCTCTGGTTCGACAACCCGTTGAACTGGACGATCGGCGTCGCGCCGTCCTGCTTGATCGTCGGACTGCTGCTGCTGTGGGGCGTCGTGCGCCTCCGCCGACGCCAGCTCGCCGTCTTCGCGACCGCACCGTCGACGACCACGCCACTGGAATGGGGCCTGGTCTTCCTGCTCGTCGCGGGCAGCTTCTTCTGGGCCGCCACCGACTACTCGCTCGCCGTGGGAATCGGCCGCGCCCAACGATACGAGGCCGAGACCCTGCGCACAGCCCCCGGGCTGACCATCTACGCCGAGAAAGCCCTCGATCTCAAAGCGCCCGGCGTCACGGAAACAGCCTGCACGCGAGCCGATTCGGTCTACCGCTACCGCTACGACGGGTTGGTCCTGATCATGATGGCCGGTGACAATCTGGTCACCGTCCCCAGAACCTGGTCTCGTGCGCAGGGGACCGCGATCGTGCTGGCGCGCAATGGCTCCGGCGCCATCAGACTGGAGTTCACCAGGCCCGTCACCGCGAAACCGGCGGCATGCTGAGCGCACGCGGCGGCACGGGAACGGTCCGCACGCGCGCGATCGCGCCGCGAGCAGGTACGCGGCAGAATCCGCCCCTACAAATTCGCCGGGCGTACGACCATGACCGACGCGGCTCGCTTGCCGCTTTCCTGGACCAGTGCGATCGCGCGGCCGTCCGGGTCGAGAGCGGCATAGACGCCGGCCATCCCGATGGGGTCGAGCCATCGGCCGTTGCGGAGGTCGTCGGCTTGTGCGGCGTCGATGTCGCGGTGCGGGAAGGCGGTGCGTACGGCTTGGTCCATGTCGAGACTCAGGAGCGGTGCGCCTGATTCCGCGGCGGCGGCCAGCTCGTCCAGGGTGCGGGCATGGTCGAGGGTGAACGGCCCGACTCTGGTGCGGCGCAGCGCGGTCAAGTGCCCGCCGACGCCGAGCGCGGCGCCCAGGTCCCGTGCGAGGGCACGCACATAGGTGCCCGAGGAGCATTCGACCACCACGTCCAGGTCCACGAAATCGCCGATGTCGCGACGGGCGAGCACGTCGAAGCGTGACACCGTGACGGGACGGGCGGCCAACTGCACGTCTTCGCCCGCGCGGTGGCGGGCGTAAGCGCGCTCACCCTGGACCTTGATCGCGCTCACGGTGGCCGGTATCTGATCGATGTTCCCGGTCAACGCAATCGTGCGCGTAACTATCTCGTCGTTGCCGAGGTGACCGGCCGGGGTGGTGGCGAGCACTTCGCCCTCGGCGTCGTCGGTGGTGGTCGCCTGTCCGAGCCGGATCGTCGCGGTGTACGCCTTGGTCGTCAAGGTGAGCAGGCCCAGTAACTTCGTCGCGCGTTCCACGCCGAGCACCAGCACCCCGGTCGCCATCGGGTCGAGCGTGCCCGCATGACCGATCTTCTTGGTGCGCAGCAGCTTCCGGCATTTCGCTACGACGTCGTGACTGGTCCAGCCGCCGGCCTTGTCGATGACGAGCAGCCCGCCGAGCGCGTCCATCAGACGTGCGCGATCGCGGTCAGGATGTACCCGTCGGTGATCAGCCAACGGCCGTCGAACGAGTGCAGCGGCGGTCCTCCGTCGGTGGTCTGCCCCGGCACCAGCAGCTCGGTGCGGAAGCTGCCGTGCCCCGAACCGGCCGAACTGTCGGCGATCTCGAAGGTGATGTGCGCTTCCTCGAAGCCCAGCCAGCGCACCGTCAGCGGGAACCACGCCTTGTAGGTGGCCTCTTTGGCGCAGAACAGCAAACGATCCAGGTGCAGTTCGGAATCGGTGTTCTTCAGCCAGTCGCGCTCCTGCGGCAGGCTGACCGAGTCCAGCACGCCGTCGGGCAGGGTGGCGTGCGGTTCGGCGTCGATGCCGATGGAACGGAATCGCAGCTTGTGGCCGAGGGCGGCGGCGCGGTAACCGTCGCAGTGGGTGAGGCTGCCGACGATCCCGCGCGGAAACACCGGAGCGCCGCGCTCGCCCTTGCCGATGGCGACCGGCGGCTCGCCGAGTTGCTCGAGCGCCAGCCGGGCACAGTGCCGCGCGCCGATGAAATCACGGCGCCGCTTCTCCACCGACTTGGCGATGAGATGCTCCTCCGCCGGATGCGGCCGCAGATCCTCCGGGTACGCCAGCAACTCGGCCGAGGCCACACCCGCTGGCAGAATGTTCTCGATCATCACCGATGAGCCTAGTCGAGCCCCACCGGGCGGGTTCGCAGCGCCATGAGCCGCCCGCGCCTTCGCTCGGCGAAGGCTGTGGTCGCCTCGGATACGCGCCGCGCGAACGGTCCGGTTACGCCAATCCGCGCCGCTGCTGCGCTTTGCTGCGCATTTCCGCGGCGGCGGCTTCCATCTCCGGGGTCAGCTGGAAGTGGCCACCCCATTTGTTCAGCGTGCCGGGCGGGTACTGCGGGGTGGGCAGGATCTGGCGCAACAATCGCTCGGGCAGGCCGCGGCGCTGCCATTCGCGCGGGTAGCCGAGCGAGACCTCCTCGAACCGGACGCCGTCGTAGTGCGAGGTGCGCGGGATGTGCAGGTGACCGTAGACCGAGCAGACCACGTTGTAGCGGGTGTGCCAGTCGGCGGTCAGCTCGGTGCCGCACCACAGCGCGAATTCCGGGTAGAACAGCACGTCGGTCGGCTGCCGGACCAGCGGAAAGTGATTGATCAGGACGACCGGGGTGCCGGGAGCGAGCGCGTCGAGCTTGCGCTTGGTCACTTGTACCCGGGCGTGACACCAGGCGTCCCTGGTCAGGTACGGCTCCGGCGAGAGCAGGAACTCGTCGGTGGCCACCACGTTGCGCTCCCGGGCGATCGCGAGACCCTCGGCCTTGGTGGTCGCGCCTTCCGGCAGGAACGAGTAGTCGTACAGCAGGAACATCGGCGCCAGCGTGACCGATCCGCCGTACTCCTCGGCGCCCGCGCCCTGCCAGACCGGAAAAGGGTCCTCCGGCGTGAGCACGTCCAGGTCACGGCACATCGATACCAAGTAGTCGTAGCGCGCCACGCCCGCCATCTGCACCGGATCCTTCGCCGTGGTCCACAGCTCGTGGTTGCCCGGCACCCAGATCACCGTGGCGAACCGGCTGCGCAGCAGTTGCAGCGCCCACCGGATGTCCTCGGTCTTCTCCCCCACGTCGCCGGCCACGATGAGCCAGTCCTCCGGCGAGTCCGCCCTGATCTGCTCGACGACCGGCCGATTCCCCTGGTGCCCGACATGGATGTCGCTCACCGCCATTAACTTGGGTATCACCACACCTACCTTGGCACATCCGTTCGGATTCGCACGCACCGGCCGAGCCGGGTGTCGGTCACCTCGGCACTTCGGCGCCGACCAGGGCCCACCGGCCCGACAGCGCCCGCCATGCGACGGCCAGCAGCCGCAACATCATGAACGCGGCGAGGCCGGACCAGATTCCGGCGACGCCCCAATCGAAGGCCAGCGACAGCCAGATGGCGGGCAGGAAGCCGAGCAATGCCGCACCTAGTGTGGTGGTGCGTAGATACGCCGCGTCGCCCGCGCCGAGCAGAACGCCGTCGAGAGCGAAGACGATGCCCGCCACCGGAATGAGCGCCACGAAGAACCACCACACCACGTGAGCGCGCTCCAGCACCGCCGGGTCGTCGGTGAACAGCGCCGGGATCGCCACCGCCCCGGCCGCGAAGCAGGCGGCCAAGCCGAGGCTGAAGATCTCCGACCAGCGGGTGACCCGCCGCGCGATGGCACGGGCGCCGGTGGCGTCGCCCGCCCCCAGCGCGGCGCCGGTAAGGGTCTGCGCGGCGATGGCCAGCGCGTCCAACGCCAGCGCCAGGAAGTTCCACAGTTGCAGCACCAACTGGTGGGCCGCCACGGACGCGGCGCCGAATCGCGCGGCGACCGCCGCCGCAGAGACGAAGCACGCCTGGAAAGCGAAGCTGCGGGCGATGAGATCGCGTCCGAGCACGAGCTGGGCACGCATGACCGGCCACCGCGGTGCGAGCGGAACCCGTTCGCGAACCAACGCGTACAGGAACAGCAACGCGGTGACGACCTGACCCGCGACGTTCGACACGGCGGAGCCCGGCAGGCCCAGGCGCGGGGCACCGAGCAGTCCGTGCACCAGTGCCGGGCACAGGATGCCCGACACCGCCAGCCCGGCCACCACGTAGACCAGCGGTCTACGGGTCTCCTGCACGCCGCGCATCCAGCCGTTGCCCGCCATGGAGATCAGGATCAACGGCACGCCGAACAGCGCGATCCGCACCCACGCCAGCGCTTCCGCGGCGATATCGCCGCCGCCCGCGATCGCGCTGGTCACCGGCACCGCGAATGCCTGCGTCAGCAGCAGGATCGCGGCGCCGACGGCGATCGCGATCCAGGTGGCCTGCACGCCTTCGGCGACGGCTCCCCGATGGTCACCCGCGCCGTGGCGACGCGCCGCGCGCGCGGTGGTGCCGTAGGACAGGAAGGTCAGCTGCGAACTGGTCTGGGCCAGGATCAGCCCGCCGACCGCGAGGCCGGCCAGCGCGAGCGCACCGAGCCTGCCGACCACGGCCAGATCGAACAGCAGGTAGATCGGCTCGGCGACCAGCACGCCGAGGGTGGGCAACGCGAGGCCGAGAATGCGCATCGGCCCCGCCGCGGCGGCACGACCCGACTCCGCCCCGTCTGCGGGCAGGACCGGGGCACCGACTTCCGCGCCACTGGAACCCTGCGCGTTCACCTACACCTCCCCCCGCGCGTCCGCCATCGTTCTCCCACCTTCGCACTGCCCACCGACAAACACGGCTGAGTGCGGCTGCGGTGAATGTTCACTGCCGCAGCACGCGGCTCGGGTCGCGCGGGCGTCGCGGCAAGGGTTCCGGATCGGCAGGGCGACGCCGATGACCAACGGCCCGGCGACCGCGCGCGACCCGGCCCGGTCACGTGTGTGAAAGGGCAAGTGGGAGAACTCGCCGCCACAGAGCTCGCACGCGAGTTGCCCCGGAACGAGGCAGGCGACCGTGTGCGCCGCACCCGAAGAGATCCCCTCGGCAGAGACCGTCGAGCGCCGAGGCAGCGTTCGGCCTGCGATTGCCTTGCGGTCCAGTGGATCCAACCCCTGTCTCGCCGTTCCCTACGGTCGAGGTCGAGCGTCCGGAAGCAGCGGGCGCACCGCCGTGGCTTTGGGCCCCCCGACTCGGGCACGAGCGGATCTCATGGCAGGACCCGAAAGCGGCGCGGGACACCGCTTTCGTCGAAGCCGACCCCGAAACCACCACCGGTACAACAACCACCCTCACCCGAGCGCGGCCAGCAGCGCGCCGACCAGATCGTCGGGCGTGCCGTAGGCGGTGTATCCGGCGGCGAAACGGTGACCGCCGCCGCCCAACGCCGCCGCCACCTCCGCGACGTCCACCCCGTCGTCCGCGCACGCCCCGCTGTCGCGCGAGCGCAGCGACACCGTCCACCGGTCGGGTACGACGCGGGATTGCTTGAACACCGCGGCGACTCCCGCTTCGGCGGTCGTGCGCACGATATCGATCACGCTCTCGACTTCCTCCGACCGCACGTCATCGATATCGTCGCGACGCACGAACGCGTACACCAAGCCCACCCCGCCGCGCACGTCCGGGACGAGCTGCGCCGTCCCGAGCACCCGCGACAGCATGGGCAGCCACCCGAACGGGTGCGTGTCCATCAGCGTGCGCGCGATCTCCGCGCCGTCGATCCCGGTGGCCAGCAACCGCTCCGCCAGTTCGTGCGTACCCGGCCGCACCCACCGGAACGAGCCGGTGTCGGTGACCAGACCGGCGTAGAGGCAATGCGCCACGTCCGCGTCGATCGGCACGCCCCAGGCGTCGAGCAGCCGCGCGACCAGGCTGGTGGTGGACTCGGCGACGGGATCGATCACGTTGATCGCGCCGAAACGGGTGTTGGATCGATGGTGATCGATCACCAGTGTCGTTGCCGCGCCGGGCAATCGGTCGGCGAGCGCGCCCAGCCGGCCCGCGCTGCCGCAGTCGACCGCGACGAGCAGGTCGACCTCGGCGCGCACCGCGGCTGGCGCCACCAGATGCCGCACGCCCGGCAGCGACCGCATCGACGCGGGCAATTCCGCCGGTTCGGCGAACGACACCTGCACCGGGATCCCGCGCCGGTGCAAGACCAGCGCCAGCGCGAGACCGCTTCCCACCGTGTCCGCATCCGGCTGCACATGGCAGACGATCGTCACCGAGCGCGCGGCGTCCAGCGCCGCCACGGCCGTATCGAGGTCGGCCGTTTCCCGCATCGTCGTCATCGACTACCGCATGTCACTCGTCGGCGTCGCGTTCGACCTTGTAGGGGTCGGCTTCGCCCGCGTGCCTGGCCGTCGCGGCCACCTTGGCGACCTCGTCGTCGGCGGCACGCGCCCTGGCGAGCAGTTCCTCCATCTGCCGGGCCGCGTCGGGCACCCGGTCCAGCACGAATGCCAGCGTGGGTGTGAACTTCACCCCGGTTCCCGCGCCCACCTTGGAGCGCAGCACGCCCTTGGCCTTCTCCAGACCGGCCGCCGCGCCCTCGTAATCCGGTTCGGCGTCGAGGGTTTCGCCCATCACGGTGTAGTACACCGTCGCCTCGCGGAGATCGCCGGTGACCTTGGCGTCGGTGACGGTCACGAAACGCAGCCGCGGATCCTTGACCTCGTATTCGATCGCGGTCGCGACGATCGAGGAAATCCGCTTGGCGAGTCGGCGTGCCCTGGCTTGATCCACCATGGCCGTTTCCTCCTCACTACTAACTCTGTCGATGGCGGGCGGAGCGTGGACCGGTGTGGTCCACGCTCCGTCCTCCGCGCCGTCGCTGGGCCGCCTCAGTCCTCGGGGCCGAAGATTCGGCGGCGCACCGCCAGCAACTGTAACTCCGGACGGGCCGCGACGTGCCGTTCACAGCGGTCCAGCACCTCGGTCAGATGTTCCATGCCGGCACTGACCATGGCCACGCCCAGGAGCGAGCGACGGTATAGATCGTGTTCCCCACCTTCGGCCGCACTCACACCGAAACGCTGCAATTCGGCCAGAATCGGCCGAATCACCGAACGCTTCTGTTTCAGCGAGTGCACGTCGCCGAGCAGCAGGTCGAACTCCAGTGCACCCAGGTACACACACCCTCCAGTGTCGGGACGACCGAGCCGGACGCCGCGCACTGCGCGCGGCGTCCGGATGCGCATCGGTCTGTCAGTCGCGCGGCTTCTCGCGCAGCTCGTAGGCCTCGATGATGTCGCCCTCCTTGATATCGGAGTAGGTGACCGTCATACCGCATTCGTAGCCGTCGCGGACCTCGGTGACGTCGTCCTTCTCCCGGCGCAGCGACGAGATCGTCATCGTCTCGGCGATCACCACGTTGTCCCGGAGCAGGCGCGCCTTGGCGTTGCGCTTGACCGAACCCGACGTGACCATGCAACCGGCGATATTGCCGATCTTCGACGAACGGAAGATCGCCCTGATCTCGGCGCGGCCCAGCTCGACCTCTTCGTAGATCGGCTTGAGCATGCCCTTGAGGGCCTTCTCGATCTCGTCGATGGCCTGGTAGATCACCGAGTAGTACCGGATGTCGACGCCCTCGCGGTTGGCCAACTCGGTCGCCTTGCCCTCGGCACGGACGTTGAAGCCGATGATGATCGCGTTCGACGCCGAAGCCAGGTTGACGTTGGTCTCGGTGACCCCACCGACGCCGCGGTCGATCACCCGCAGGCGCACCTCGTCGCCCACCTGGATCCCGAGCAGCGCCTCTTCGAGAGCCTCGACCGTACCCGAGTTGTCGCCCTTGAGGATCAGGTTCAGCTCGCTGGTCTCCTTCAGCGCGGCATCCAGATCTTCCAGGCTGATCCGCTTGCGGCTGCGTGCGGCCAGCGCGTTGCGCTTGCGCGCGTTGCGCCGGTCGGCGATCTGCCGGGCGATCCGGTCCTCGTCGACCACCAGCAGGTTGTCACCGGCGCCCGGCACCGACGTGAAGCCGACGACCTGGACCGGCCGCGACGGCAACGCCGCCTCGACGTCCTCGCCGTGCTCGTCGACCATTCGGCGCACCCGGCCGTAGGCGTCGCCCGCCACGATCGAGTCGCCGACCC
>NZ_BAFS01000187.1 GCF_000308415.1 Nocardia asiatica NBRC 100129
CGAAACCCGCGTAGTACTCCCCGGCGTAGGTCGCGCCCCACTGCCAGGCCACCACGCCACCGAACAGCAGCGCGAGCCCGATGTAGACGGCGGACCAGAAGCCGGATTCCCGGAAGGATGGCTCGTGCGGCGTGCGGACGTGCGCGAAGAAGTCGAAGACGAACAGTCCGAGGATCACCACGATGGTGATCGTCCATTCGAGTGCGGTTACGTGCATGCGGTGTGCCGATCGGAAGCGAAGGTCATGATGTCCATAATGCCCGAATTGTCCGTTGCTCTTGAGTAGCGGGATGATTGCCGCCCATAATTCCACATGCGTTCACCCGGCCGTTCGCGCGACAGCCGCTCGCGGCCGACGACTGCCGCGCCCCTGAGCCGCGCCCCCTGGAACGAACCCGCCCCGGCCCGCCGCCGAGTACGCCGTAGACCGATTCCTCGCGTTTGGGAACACCTTGCAGCCCTCGAAGGACTCGACCAGGTAGGGTCTTCGGCGAAGCGAAAGCGGTTCACAACATCGGCATCCGGTGTTAGTTTCTGAGCGGCGAAGATCAGACACAGGAAGGCGAGACGATGACCGGGACAGCGCGGCAGCAGTGGTTGCCGAGTGGTGTCCGGCACTCGCGCGCCCGCACCGTGCTATCGGTCTCGTCCGTCTCTCGGCGGATGAGCGCGCGGAGCCGCCCCTGAACGTGTCTTTCGCAGACCCGTACCGAAGGGGTCACTCCGCGGCGAATCGCCGAGGAGTGGCCCCTTTTTCGTGATGCAAATTCCGATCGATCCCTCGTAGCCCAATCGGTAGAGGCGCCGGACCTAGATTCCGGGAGATGCGAGTTCGAATCTCGCCGAGGGAACCAGCCGGATCACTCCTGCGGCTCCGCGTCCCCGTCCGGTCCGCCGCCGCGGATCGACCACAGCAACCCGTCCAGTTCGTCGGGTTTGACGAGCACATCGCGCGCTTTGGAGCCCTCGCTCGGACCGACCACGCCACGGGTCTCCATGAGGTCCATCAGGCGTCCCGCCTTGGCGAAGCCGACGCGCAGCTTGCGCTGCAGCATGGAGGTGGACCCGAACTGGGAGGTGACCACGAGTTCCACCGCTTGCAGGAAGACGTCGAGATCGTCGCCGATGTCGGGATCGACATCCTTTTTCTCCCCCGGCTTCGCTGCGGTGACGCCTTCTTGATAGTCCGGTTCGGCCTGGTTCTTGGTGAAATCGACGACGGCGTGGATCTCCTCGTCGCTGATGAACGCGCCCTGCAGCCGTGTCGGCTTGCCCGCGCCCATCGGCAGGAACAAGCCGTCGCCCATGCCGATGAGCTTCTCCGCGCCGGGCTGGTCGAGGATGACGCGGGAATCGGTCAGCGACGAGGTGGCGAAGGCCAGCCGGGACGGCACATTGGTCTTGATCAGACCGGTCACCACGTCCACCGACGGCCGCTGCGTGGCCAGCACGAGGTGGATGCCCGCGGCACGGGCCTTCTGGGTGATGCGGACGATGGCGTCCTCCACGTCGCGCGGCGCGGTCATCATCAGATCGGCCAGCTCGTCGACGATGGCCAGGATGTACGGGTAGGGCCGGTAGACGCGCTCGCTGCCCAGCGGCGCGGTGATCGCCCCCGACTTCACCTTCTTGTTGAAGTCGTCGATATGGCGCACCTTGTTGGCCTGCATGTCCTGATAGCGCTGCTCCATCTCCTCGACCAGCCAGGCCAGCGCGGCCGCCGCCTTCTTCGGCTGCGTGATGATAGGCGTGATCAGGTGCGGAATACCCTCGTACGGCGTCAGTTCCACCATCTTCGGGTCGATCAGGATCATCCGCACCTCGTCCGGCGTCGCCCGCTGCAACAGCGACACCAGCATCGAGTTGACGAAGCTCGACTTACCGGAACCGGTGGAGCCCGCGACCAGCAGGTGCGGCATCTTCGCCAGATTCGCCGAGACGAATTCGCCTTCGATGTTCTTCCCCAGACCGATCACCAGCGGATGGTGGTCGGTACGGGTGGACGGCGCCTTGAGCACGTCGGCCAGGCGGACCAGCTCGCGATCGGCATTGGGCACCTCGATGCCGACGGCGGACTTGCCGGGGATCGGCGCGAGCAGCCGGACGTTCTCCGTCGCGACGGCATAGGCGATGTTGCGCGCCAGCGCGGTGATCTTCTCCACCTTCACGCCGGGCCCGAGTTCGACCTCGTAGCGCGTGACCGTCGGGCCGCGAACGAAACCGGTGACCGCGGCGTCGATCTTGAACTGCACCAGCACCTCGGTGATCGCCTCGATCATCGATTCGTTGGCGGCACTGCGCTTCTTGGGCGGATCCCCGTCGGTCAGCAGCGACAGCGGCGGCAGCGTGTAGTCGCCTTCGACTTCGCGATCGGCGACGAACTCCAACTGCTGGGGCGGCGGTGGCGTCTGGTCCTCCACCACCGGGGCGGGACGCTGCTTCTTCGGCTTCGGTTTCGGCGCGGGCTCCTCGACCGCGATCGGCTTGGCATCCCGCAGCGGGGGTTCGCCGAGCGCCTCGGTGACCGCGTCCGGAGCGCCGAACTCGTCGGGCGGGTAGTTCTCCGCGGGGGTGCGACCACGCCGCTTGGCGGTGGTGCGGTGCACCGGGAAGCCGTCGGCGTCGAAGTCGGCCGGATCGTAGTCCCGGCGCTCGCCGTCGAATTCACCGTATTCGTCGCCGGGCGCTGCGCCGAGGTAGCGACGCAGCTTGTCGGGCACCTCGCGCACCGTCGTCCCGGTCACCAGCAGTGCGCCGAAGACGATGGCCAGCAGCAGGATCGGGACCGAAAGCCAGGCTGTGAGGCCGTTGGTCAGCGGCCCGCCGGTCACGAAGCCGACGAAACCGGCTGCGCGGGAACGCCCGTGCGCGTCGGTGGGCGCGCCCGCGGCGATGTGCCACAGCCCGAGGAACGGCAGGCCGATCAGCAGGCCGCCGAGCACCAGCCGCGGCCGGATCTCGGGCCGCGGTTCGGTGCGCATCAGGACGACGGCGATCCCGGAGGCGACGAACGGCAGTCCCGCGGAGGCTGATCCGGAGATCGCGCGGATGACGCTCTCGACCCAGTGGCCGACCGGCCCGCCTGCCGACAACCACACCGCCGCCGCGATCACGGCGCTCAGGGCGATCAGAGCCAGCGCGACGCCGTCGCGCCGATGCCCGTGTTCGATCTCCCCGGCCCGGCTCAGCGTGCGCGTGGTCGCGCCGAGACCGCGGGCCAGCATGTTCCAGCCGCTGCCGATGCCGCGCCCGATCACCGCGAGCGGCGCGGTGTTCGAGGCGTTCGATGCGCGGCGCACGGGACGCCGTGCCGTGGAACCGCGTCGGCGGGGCGCCGCGCTCGCTCGCGGGGCCGCGGTACGGGGCGTGGCCGCGCGAGACCGTGCCGTGGTTGTCCTCCCCCGCGCCGATCCCGCCCGCGCCCGAGTCGTCGAGGTGCTGCGGGACTTACCTGCCATGGCCCCAGGCTAGCCGCAATCGCCCCATCCGGACCATCCGCAACACTGGTAGCGCTCCGCCTCTCCGTGCCATCGCGCCGGTCGCGGGGCCTTCACCGCCATGGAATCGCTCGAGATCCGCGCAACGATTTTCCGGACGTCCGCCCACCGAGTCGCGCTCGCGGTGGGAACAGCGTGGCGCCCGGCCTGCATCGGGATTCCGGCCCCGCGTGCCGGGTAGGTGTGCGGCGGAAGCCGGTGTGCCGCCACTACGGCCGACGCGTCAAATCGATCGGTCCGTATCCAGTACCGCCCGGACGGCCTCGGGCGATCCGGCGGTCTCCAGCCGGACCTCGTTCCGGCCGAAGGCGTGCAACACCAGTTCCGAGGGCTTTCCGATCAGCGTGACGACCTCGCCGGAATCCGACCGCACCACCGACTTCCTGCCGTCGGGCGTCGCCAACTCGACGGTGACCGGCGCCTTACGGTAGGCCATCCTGGCCATCTTGCGCAGCACCGACCACAGTTGATCCTCATCGGCCGCAGAAAGTTCGCGCGGTTGCCAACCGGCCTCGGCGCGGCGCACGTCCTCGTGATGCACGAACATCTCCGACAGATTGACCACCGCGTCCACCGGCCGCAACGGCGACCACCAGGGCGGACCGGTCCGCACCTGGTCCAGCAATTCGGGGAAGGGCTTGCGCGCCGCCTTGGCCTGCACCCGGTCGAGATACCCCGTCAGCGGCCGCAACAGGATGCCGGGCGCGGCGTCGGGCCGCCGTTCGCGAACCACCAAGTGCGCTGCCAAGTCCCGCACCGTCCACTCGCCGCAGAGCGTCCGGGCGTCCGGGCCGGCGGCCGCCATCGCCTCGACGAGACCCCTGCGTTCCCGCTGCGCCATAGTCACACCCCGAACATACCGACCACCCGGCCACGCCGCCGCGCGGCACGAGGGCCACACGTCACGGCAACCGCGGCGCCATCCCACCCTTCCCTCGCGGGGCTTCCGAGGGCAGTCACACCCGCTGTCGACCCCCGCCGCGGCACGGCGCCGCTCGGCCCGAAGCGCAACGACGTTGACCTCCAGCGGGTTTCACACGCGAGTGAGCACTTGGACTCCGGCGTCCGGGTTGCGGCAGACAGGACCCTGGGCCACACTGGATGGTAAGTCGACTCCGCGAGCAAACGCGCGTCCATATCACGAAGTTCCCGGCTCCCGCTGCCGGGAAATCTCCGGCTAGCGCAATGCGTGTCCGCTCTGTACCTTGTCACTCGGTCCATCGGGTCGTGGGCCTAATGACAAGAAGGGGCAAATCCTCCGTGAAGAAGTTTGCTACCGGTGTGGCCGCGCTCGCGGCAGTGGGTGCCGCGCTGGCCGTCAGCGCGCCCACCGCGCACGCCTACACCAACAACTACGGCGCGATCGCGCTGTCCACCTCCACCGGCTTGATCGGGTACTCCTACGACTACCCGAGCTCGTCCGCCGCGCAGCAGCGCGCCGTGAGCTCCTGCGGCGCCGCCGACTGCCAGTCGGTGGTGTGGTTCCGCAACGGCTGCGGCGCCGTGGCGTATTCCAGCGGCAGCGGCAGCTGGAGCTGGGGATACGCGGCGTCGCGGCGCAGCGCACAGAGCCAAGCGCTGCGGCACAACGATTCCGACGCCTACATCGTGCACTGGAACTGCACGTCCAACCACGGCTGATGCCCGGAATTCGAGACTTAGGAAACATCGTGAAGAATCGCATTTTCCGGACCGCCGTGGCCGTCGTCCTCACCGCGGCGGCCTGCTCGCTGACCGCCTGCGCCTCGGGCGACGACTCCTCGTCCACCAGCACCAGCGCCAACCCCAGCCATGCGGCGGGTGAGCTGGAGGGCGGCACGGACAAGGGCGACAAGGAGACCGGCTCCGCGCCGACCACCCCCTCCTCGCCCGCGCTGGCCAAGCCCTCCGTGCAGCAGCTGAACGAACGACTGCAGAAGGCGTTCGATCCCAACGTGCCGAACGCGGAGAAGATCAGCTGGATCCAGGCCGCCGAGCAGGATCCCTACCTGGTCGCCAACCTCGTCGACGCCGCGAAGAAGCAGAAGGTCACGGTCGAGGTGGTCAACGTGGGCGACCCGAAGGACGGCAAGCTCAAGGCCGACGCCAAAGTCACCATCGACGGCACCCCGGTGGACGACGCGTTCATCCAGTTCGTCTCCGAGGGTGGCCAGTGGAAGGTCGACCACACCTTCGCCTGCAACATCGTCAAGAGCGCGAAGATCGAGTCCGCGGCCTGCCAGGAGTAAGCCCCTACCGCGTGCGAAGCGCCGGGCAGCCGAAGCTGCCCGGCGCTTTTTCGTAAACGAGGTCAGACGCCGATGACGGTCGGCACGATCATCGGGCGGCGCCGATAGGTGTCGGCCACCCAGCGGCCGACCACACGGCGCACGCCTTGCGCGATCCGGTGAGTGTCGGTGACGCCCTCGCCCGCCAGCCGCAGCAGTTCGGCTTCCACCAGTTCGGCCGCGTCGAGCAGAGCGGTCGGGTCGTCGGAGAAGCCTCGTCCGCTGAGCTCCGGAGTGCTCACCGCTTTGCCGGTGGTCTCGTCGATGGCGACGGTGATCGCGATGAAACCGCCCTCCCCGAGCACCAGCCGGTCCGACAGCGTCGACTCCCCGACGTCGCCCACCGACAGCCCGTCGACGTACACGTGGCCCACCGGCACCCGGCCGACGATCGAGGCGATGCCGTCGACCAGGTCGACCACCACCCCGTCCTCGGCGAGCACCACCCGTTCCTGCGGCACACCCGTGGCCACCGCCAGCGCGGCGTTCGCGCGCAGGTGACGCCACTCGCCGTGCACCGGCATCGCATTGGTCGGCCGTACCGCGTTGTACAGGTACAGCAGTTCCCCAGCCGAGGCGTGCCCGGAGACGTGCACCTTCGCGTTCTGCTGGGTGATCACCGTGGCACCGAGCCGAGCCAGGCCGTTGACCACCGCGAACACCGAGTTCTCGTTACCCGGGATGAGCGAGGAAGCCAGCACCACGAGGTCGTCGGGACGGACGTTGATCTGCCGGTGGTCGCCCCGCGCCATCCGCGAGAGCGCCGACAGCGGCTCGCCCTGCGAGCCCGTGGAGATCAGCACCAGGCGGTGGCCGGGCAGCGTCGCGGCGACATCGAGATCGACGACCACGCCCTCGGGCACCGTGAGATAACCCAGGTCCTGGGCGATCTGCATGTTGCGCACCATCGAGCGGCCGACGAAGCACACCCGTCGCCCGTACTTCTGCGCCACGTCGACCACCTGCTGGATGCGGTGCACGTGACTGGCGAAGGACGCGACGATCACCCGGCCGCGCGCCTTGCCGATCACCGTGTCGAGTACACCGCCGATCTCACGCTCCGGCGTGACGAAGCCGGGGACCTCGGCATTGGTGGAGTCCACCAAGAACAGGTCCACGCCCTCGTCACCGAGCCGGGAGAATCCGGCCAGGTCGGTGAGCCGCCCGTCCAGCGGCAGCTGGTCGAGCTTGATGTCACCGGTGTGCAGGGCGACGCCCGCCGGAGTACGGATGGCGACGGCGAGCGCGTCGGGGATCGAGTGGTTGACCGCGAAGTACTCGCAACCGAACGGGCCGTGCGTGGTGTGCTGCCCCTCGGTCACCTCGACCAGCTTCGGATGCAGGCGGTGCTCCCGGCATTTCGCGGCGACCAGCGCGAGGGTGAACTTCGAGCCGACCACCGGGATGTCGGGCCGCAATCGCAGCAGGAACGGCACCGCGCCGATGTGGTCCTCGTGGCCGTGGGTGAGTACCACGGCCACCACGTCGTCCATCCGGTTCTCGATGGGGCGGAAGTCCGGCAGGATCAGATCGACACCGGGCTGCTGGTCCTCCGGGAACAGCACGCCGCAGTCCACGATCAGCAACTTGCCGCCGTACTCGAAAACGGTCATGTTGCGGCCGATTTCGCCGATGCCGCCCAGGGCGAACACCCGCAGGCCGTTCTCGGGCAGGGCGGGCGGGACGCCGAGACGGTCGTGGGCGGCGATCGGTTCCGCCTGCGCCGACGGCTCTTCGCCCCGTCGGGACTGCGCACGTCCACGGCCCGCGCGCCGCGACCCCGCGTCCTGCGTCCGGGGCTCCCGGCGTGCCCGTGCGGGCGCGGGATCCGCGGCGCGCACGACGGCTTCGGCCTCGACCGGCGTCTCGGGCGCCGTGGCCCGGTCGAGCGCCGGCTCGGACAGCGCGACGGGCTCGGGTGACGCGGCCTGCGTCACCCGCTCCACCGGCGCGGAGGGGGCGGGCGCTCCCGCCGGGCGGGAGGCGCTGCGGCGGCGACGGGATAGGGACTCGCTCACGAAAGCACTCCGACCGCTCGCAGGTCAGCGGCGAGCATCTCGAGCTGCTCACCGCTCGGCATCAGTTGCGGCAGTCGCGGCTCGCCGACCTCGACGCCGAGCAGCCGCAGACCGCCCTTGCTCATCGCCACGCCACCCAGTCGGGCCATCGCGGCGTGCAGTGGCAGCAGCGTGGTGTTGATCTCGCGGGCGCGCACCACCTCTCCCGCCGTGTACGCCTCCAGCAGCGCGCGCAGCCGTTCGGGCGCGAGATGACCGATGACGCTGATGAATCCGGCCGCGCCGACCGACAGCCAGGGCAGGTTGAGCGCGTCGTCACCGGAGTAGAAGGTCAGGCCGGTGCTCGCGATGAGTTCGGCGCCCATGTTCAAGTCGCCCTTGGCGTCCTTGACCGCGACGATGCGCGGGTGCTCGGCGAGCTTGCGAATGGTGTCGCTGGCGATCGGCACCACCGACCGTCCCGGGATGTCGTAGAGGGTGACCGGCAGGTCGGTAGCGTCGGCGACGGCGGTGAAGTGCGCGACGAGCCCCTCCTGCGAAGGCCGGGAGTAGTACGGCGTCACCACGAGCAAACCGTGTGCACCCGCCCGCTGCGCGTTGCGCGCGAGTTCGATCGAGTGCGCGGTGTCGTAGGTGCCCGCCCCCGCGATCACGGTCGCGCGCTCGCCCACCGCGTCGACGACGGCGCGCAGCAGGTCGGCTTTCTCCGATTCGGTGGTGGTCGGCGATTCCCCGGTGGTTCCCGAGATCGCGAGCAGGTCGACGCCGCGGTCGATCAGGCGGGCCGCGAGCGCGACCCCGGCATCGACGTCGAGCTTGCCGTCGGCGCTGAAGGGGGTCACCATCGCGACACCTACCGTGCCGGACGCACGCAGCTCCGTTGGCGTCGATTCACCGTTCTTCATGGTCAGAAAGGCTACCCGGTCCGGGACACGCCCTCGACACCGTCGTCGGCGATCAGGCCGCAACACAGACGCGAATCCATATCGGTGACGCCACCATGATGTCGAACCGCAGCTTGCTCGACATCAATAATGACGTCACACTGACATCATGGATTTGAACAAGTACACCAGCAAGCTGCGCGAGGACCTGATCGCCGCCGCGGCGCTCGGCGACGAGAAGACCCAGGCCACGGCGGCGGCACTGGCCGCGGCCACCGAAGGCCCGGCGCGCCTGATGCTGCTCGCCGCGCTCTCGGACCTCGCTGCCGAGGTCAGCGCCGCGCTCGGCGACCGCACGGTACACGTCTCGGTGGACGGCACGGACGCCGCCATCGATGTGCGCAAGAGCACCACCGGAGACGAGCCACCCACCTTCGAGGAGATGACCGGAGACATCAGCAGGGTCACACTGCGACTCGTGGAGCAGATGAAGGCGCGCGCGGAAGAGGCTGCCGCGCAGAGCGGTCAGTCACTGAACTCGTGGCTGTCCAGCGCCGTCCACGGAGCCTTGCGCGACCAGATGCGCGGGTACGGGCCCAAACGCGACAGCTGACCCACTCGCGCTACAGCAACGCGGCGAGATTGCCGCGATCACCCACGACCACCTCGTCCAGTTCGAGCCAATCGGCCAGCTCACGCAGCGCGCCACCGAGAGCGTGGGCGGTGGCCGGGGTGTCGTATCCGGGCTCGGCGAACGCGGCGGGTACCGACAACCGGCCGGCGGCACGCTCCGCGCGCAAGTCGACGCGGCCGACGAGTTCGCCGTCGAGCAGGAACGGGAAGACGTAATAGCCGTGGACCCGTTTGTGTTCCGGAGTGTAGATCTCGATGCGGTAGTGGAAGTCGAAGATCCGCTCGGTGCGGGCCCGGAAGAAGATCAGCGGGTCGAACGGGCACAGCAGGGCGGCGCCCTCGACGCGGCGCGGTGCGGGCGCGCCCGCCCGCAAGTAGGCCGGTCTGTCCCAACCCGCCACCTCCACCGGGATCAACTCACCCGCGTCCATCAGATCGGCGATGGCCGGCTCGGTCTGGCTGCGATGCAGACGGTAGTAGTCGCGTAGGTCCGCTTCGGTGCCGATACCGTGCGCGGTGGCCGCGCGCAACACCAACTCGCGGACGGCGTCCGGTTCGTCGACATCGCGCGCCAGCACCTCCGGCGGCAACACCCGTTCGGTCAGGTCGTAATGCCTGGTGAATCCGACCCGGGTGGCCACCGACAACGCGCCCGCGGCGAACAGCTGCTCGCAGATCATCTTCGTGTCACTGAGATTCCACCAAGAGCCCTTCGGCCGCGGCTTGTCCAGCTCGAGGTGGCGCTCCACCTCACCCGCCGTGGCCGCGCCCACCTCGGTGATCACATCCAGGATGTCCTTGCCCAAGGTGGGATTGCGCTCGACCACCTTGCGCATACCGGACCAGCGCCCCTGCTCGTACTTCCGCATCCGCCAGCGCAGCAGCGGCCAGTCCTCGACCGGGATGAGGGCCGCCTCGTGCGCCCAGTATTCGACCAGCGCACGCGGCCGCCGCGTGCCGTTGCTCCACGCGGCCTGATCCACCAGGGTGCGATCGTAGGGTCCGATCCGGCTGAACACCGGCGCGTAATGCGCGCGCACCACCGCCGATACCGAATCCAATTGCAGCAGCTGCGTCCGGTCCAATACTCCGAGCACCGTCCGCCGTGTGACCCGCCCCGGCCTGCGCGCCCCGAACCCTTGCGCCGCCAACGCCGTCCGCCGCGCCGCCGCCGCACCCATCTTCCGCATGACCGGAACGATGCCACGAGGCACCGACAGTGTTCGATTTTCCAGCGCCTTCGGCGCTGGGTGTGCTGTGTTTGATTGGCCGCGACTGCGTCGCGGCGTGTTCGCGGCCCCCTGGTGGCTCGCGTTCGAGCGGCCGCCGCTGGCGACTTCGTCGCGGACGCGGCGGCCGCTCGAACGCGAGCCGGGCCGCGAACGGCGCATGCACTGTCTCGCTTCGCTCGAAAGACGTGGTTGTGGTGCGCTGGGCGCGTAGGCATGGAACTCGCCACTGCGGTGCACGGTAAGGCGCGTTTCGTTGTGGCGGGAGCCTCGGGGGGAGTCCTCAGGTCGAGACGGTGACCGCGCCGGTGGCGTCGATTTCGGTGCGGCGGTCCTGGTCGGCGGCGGTGGCCAGGACGGTGGCCAGGATGCGGCGGCCGGTCGGGAGGATGCGGACGGTGACCGAGCCCTCGTTCGCGGCGTCCAGCTCCCGGGTGGCGGCGGCGATCACCTGCTGGCGCACTCGATACGGGACACCGGTGAAACCGCCGTCGTCGAGCAGGATCACCTCGACGCCGCGTGAGCGGGCTCCCCGGGCCGCGCTACTGAGCTGCTCGGTGGCCAGTTGCGGGGCGCGCAGGCCGTCGCGCAGTTCGGCTTCCAGCAGCCTGCACTGTTCGCGTTCGGCGGCGGTGAGTTCGTCGCCGTCGGCGATGCGTTCCAGGATCGGTCGCGCCACCGCGTCCAGGCAGGCCAGCTGACGGGTGCGTTCGCCATTCTCCGCGGCCATCGCGGCCTCCGCGGCGGCGCGCATGGCCGCTTCCTCGCGCAGCAGCCGGAGCGAACGCTGGGTCGGGCGCATGATCGCCACGAACAGCGAAACCCCCGCAACGGTGGCGACCGGCACGATCGAACCGATGACGACGCCCGCCCGCAGGCCCGCGACCACCCCGACCACGGCGATCACCACGCCGATCCCCGCGACACCCAACCAGGCCGCGGCGAGCCGTCCGCGCAACACCAGCACCGCGAGCACATACGACGCGGCGAACGCCGTCCACACCTGCTTCGACCAGCCGTGTTCGACGTCGAACGAGGTGAGGGTGGTGGCGAGCGGCCCGGCCGCGGCGACGAACACCGTCGCCGGCCAGGGCAGCGGATCGTCGGGCGTCATCAGCACCACGACGCCCGCCAGCGCGAGGACGACCAGCGCGGCGACCGCGGCGGCCACCGGTGATTCGGAGAAGTTCCGGATCATGTACAGCACGATGGTCGCTTCGAAAATGACCAGGAACAGCCAAGCCGCGCGGTCGCGCAGCCCCAGCAGATCCCGCAGCCCGAATTCGGTCTCCTGCTCAGCCATGTCCGCCCCACACCAGGGTCACCGTCGTCCCCTCACCCGGCTCGGATTCCACGAACCCGGCGCCGCCTGCCAGCTGACGCATGCGGCCCAGGATGCTCACCGAGATGCCGAGCCGATCGACGGGCACTGCGCTCAGGTCGAAACCCGCGCCGTCGTCGCGGAAGACGACGCGAATGCCGCCCGCGCTGATCGTCACAGTGACGGTGCGGCGCACCTCGCGCCCCGCGACCGTGGCGTGCCGCAGACTATTGCGCACGGCCTCGGCGAGTGCGGCGGCGATCGTGCTCGCGGCGTCCACCGGCAGGTGCAGATCATCGAAGCCGGCCCAGCGACGAGTGGTGAACCGGATACCGGGGTTCACCTCGTGCACGGCCGAACGGAGGAATCCGATCGCCGACTGCGCGTCCAACCGGTCGGGCTCGGTCTCCCCGACTCGGCACTCGTCGAGCTGTTCCAGCGTCCGTTCGGCTTGGCGGCGCAGCACGGGCGATTCGGTCCCGGCCCGCGAGGCGTCCAGCAGCGTGGACAGCACCGCGTCGTGGATCAGTGCGGCGAAGCGCGCGCGTTCCCGCTCCCGGGCCGCGGCACCAGCGACGGCAGCCGCCCGATTGCTCTCGATCGCCGACTCGCGATCCACGCGGGCGGCCGCGGCCCTGGCGTAGATGACGCACCACAGGAACAGCGCGCTCAGCCCCGCCGCCCGGGCGAAGTCGCCGAGCAGCGCGAGCGCTGTGGTGTCGCGCAGCACAACCAGATTCGCCAGCGCGCTGGACGCCGAGCCCACGACCAGATACGCCACCGCGAGCGGAGGTCGCCACGCGAGCACCGCCGCGAGGACGCCCAGCGCCAGCACCCGGTACAGCCACACCGAGGCCGCCTGTTCGGCGTCCGGCACGGTGTACGCGAACGGGACCACCGCCATCGCCCCGAGGAAACTCACCGCCGCCGCCCCGGCGACCCGCTGGATCACGCGTCGGCTCATGCCGACCGAGACGACCGCGAGCACCGGGAACAGTCCGAACGCCAGCACCACCTCGACGACCGTCCACCGGACGGGCACGTAGCGGCTCTGGTCGGCGATCTCGGGCAACTCGACGACCGCGGCGATCACCCCGGCGATGCCGATGGCCAGCCCGAGCCTGCGCAAGATGCGGTCAGCGGCGCCTTCGGAGGCCTTCTCCCTGGACAGCGCGACGACTCCGCTGCGCCAACGACTCGCGCGGGGCCGCTCGAGCGGAAGGGAGCGTGCGTGCGACGGGGCGTCCAGCATGCTGGACGCGATCATCCGCGGGTATGCCGCTCGGGGACCGGCAACCAGCCGTCCTCCACCGCCCGCTTGTACAGGTCGGTTTTGGTCGGCGCCGGGCGACCGGCGTCGGCGTACTTCTGCCGGATCCGGCCGAGATAGTCGTTGACCGTCTGCTCCGACAAGCCGGTCAAGCGCGCGACCCGGGATGCCTTCTCACCGGAGGCGTAGAGGGTGAGCACTTCTTCCTGGCGCGGGCTCAGGCCCACGTCGGACAGTTGCGGGTCGCCGTCGATGGCGGCCGCCCAATCGGTGGTGACCACCTGTTGGCCACTGGCGGCACGGCGCACGGCGGCGACGACGGTCGGCACGTCCTCGGATTTGCGCACCACACCCAGCACGCCCGCACGCGCGGCGGAGCGCACCAGAAAGGCGTTGTCCGCACCCGTGAAGACCAAGACCTCGATGCCGCGACCGCGCAGGGCGCGCACGTTGTCCTCGGGTGAGGAACCATCGGCCAGCCGCAGGTCCAGCACCACCAGGTCCAGCTTCGGCGCGCCGTCGGCGGCGGCGAGCAATTCCGGCACGGTGCCCGCGGTCAGCACGAGATCGAGATCGGTCTCCGGCGCAAGCATCGCGGCGAGACCGATCGCGACGGATTCATGATCCTCGACCAATCCGATCCGGCGCGGCGTGCTCTCGCCCCCTTCGGCCCACGTCACCTGGCTCTCCCATCCCGAGCTACTCGTCCACATCCCCACCGTGACAACAATCGCAGACAGTATGCCGGGTAATGGTGCGCGATGGTCAGACACCAGAATTCGGGGGCCTCAGGCCATCAACCCCGCCGCGAGCGTGGCGCCCAGCTCCCAGCACCGTCGCAGGTCCTCCTTGCCGGGCGGACCGGAGACCACGACCGCGGCGGCGGCCTGCTCCCACCCCAGCCCGGTGGTCACGCTCGCCACGCCGCGCTCGGCGCCTTCGGTGCCTTCGTTGCCGTGCAGGTACAAGCCGTACGGACGACCGCGCGTGGAATCCAGGCACGGATAGTAGAAGGTGTCGAACGCGTGTTTGAGCGCACCGCTCATATATCCAAGGTTCGCCGGGCTGCCCAGCAAGTACCCGTCGGCGGCCAGCACGTCGGAGGCTGTGACGGCGAGCGCGGCGCGGCGGACCACCTCCACGCCTTCGATCTCGGGGTCGGTGGCCCCGGAGACGACGGCCTCGAACATCGCCTGCATATGCGGGGACGGCGTGTGATGGATGATCAGCAACCGGGCCACCCTGCGATGGTATCGGCCCGTTCGGTCAGCGGGTGTCGCGCTCGTGCCGTTCCAGCGCGACCGCGCGGCGCATGGTCTCGCGGGCTCTGGTGCGGTCACCCGCGTAGTCGTAGGCGCGTGCGAGGCGGTAGGAGACGCGCCAGTTGTCCGGGTCGGCTTCCCATTCCGCTTTGACCGTCGCGAACAACTCGTCGGCGGCCGCCCGTTCGATGCGGCCGGACGGCAGGCGCGGCAACTCGGCGGTGTCGAGCTCGAGACCTTCGTCGTGGATACGGCGCGCCAGGTGCTGATGCGCCAGGGCCGCGCGCACGGTGGCCACGACGATCCACACGCCCAGCAGCGGCAGGATCAGCACGCCCACGCCGATCACGATCGCCGCGACGTCACCGGAACCGATCAGGCTGAACGCGATCCGGCCGAGCAGCAGGAAATAGAAGCCGAGGACCAAGACGAGCGCTGCGATCAGGGCGACCACCTTGACGACTTCCCCGCCGTCCTTCCGATCGGACGGCTCCGAACCGCTCACGAGCGCGCACCGTTGCGGTCCGGCGACGCCGGGAGCGACAGCCGAGGCGCGCTCACAGGTCGAGGAACGGGTCGAGTCCGACGGTGAGGCCGGGGCGGTTCGCGATCTCCCGCACGCCGAGCAGCACACCGGGGGCGAACGAGGAGCGGTCGATCGAATCGTGCCGAATGGTGAGGGTCTCGCCCTGGGTACCGAACAGCACCTCTTGGTGGGCGACCAGACCGGCCAGGCGCACCGAATGCACTCGTACCCCGTCCACGTCGGCCCCGCGCGCGCCCGCCAGCTCGGTGGTGGTCGCGTCGGGACTGCGGTCCAGCCCCGCCTTGTCCCGGGCAGCCGCGATCAAGCCCGCCGTGCGATAGGCCGTACCGGAGGGCGCGTCCGCCTTGTTGGGGTGGTGCAGCTCGATGACCTCCACCGATTCGAAGAACCGGGCGGCCTGCTCGGCGAAGCGCATGGACAGCACCGCGCCGATCGCGAAGTTCGGCGCGATCAGCACGCCGACCTCCGGACGTCCGGCCAACCAGCCGCGCACCTGCGCCAAGCGGGATTCGTCGAACCCCGTGGTACCGACCACCGCGTGAATGCCGTGCTCGACCAGGAACCGCAGATTCCCCATCACCACGTCCGGGTGCGTGAAATCGACGACCACCTGTGTATTCGCGGCGGTGAACGAATCCAGCGAATCGTCCTTGTCGACCGCGGCGACCAGTTCCAGGTCCTCCGCCGCCGTCACCGCCGCGCAGATCGCCTGTCCGACTTTGCCACGCGCTCCGAGCACTCCGACCCGAATGGTCACCGCACCTCCTCGTTCCGCTTCGGTCCGGGATCAGCCTAGTGTGCCGGGCCGAGCCCATTCCCTCCGCCGCCCGGCTGGTCCAGCGGCAGCACCGACGCCGCCGCAGGCGCGGTCGTCCGCGGACGCGCCGGGCCGAGCGAAGCACTACCGCGACGGCTGTCGTTCGCCGACCTCCCGGCCCGGCGCGTCCGCGAGGTTCGCGGCCATCCGTTGCAGCGATCGCACTGTCGCGGCGAACTGCTCGTCGGTGATTCCGGCCGCCATCTGCCGCCTGCGCCGGGCGATCCGGGCGAAGGCCTCGTCGTGGGCGACGCGGCCCTTCTCGGTCAGCGACAAAACGCCCGCGTCGTCGGCGACCAACCCGGCCGCGACGAGTTCGGCCAGTTCGATGGGCCATTCGGAGTCGTCGGCCCAGAAGGCGTCGAGCGCTTCGCTGACCTCGTCGGCGCGCTGCGGGCCTTCCGCGAGGGAATGCACGGCCTGCCAGCGTCTGCGGCTGAACCCGCCCGCGGCGAGGTCTTCGTCGAAGCGCTGATTGATCAGTCGATCGAGTTCCACGAGCCAGTACCCGATGCCGCGCTGGATGGCCATCGCCGCTCCTATGTATGCAGTAATACAAGTACATGTACTATGACATATAAATTTCCGGCACGACAGGTGAGCGAATGGACGAGCACGATGCCGTCACCGTCGCCGTGGAAGCGGCGATGGTCCGGATCCGTCGCAGGCAGACGCGCGGCGCGCTGAGCGAGGGTGCGGTCCCTGTTGCGGTGTTCGGTGTCCTGGACGCTGTGGCCGGCGGCGTGGCCGACACCGTGGGCGCACTCGCTCCCGCCCTCGGTGTCGACCAGCCGAGGGCGAGCCGCCTGGTGGCGCGAGCGGTCGCTGCCGGACTGCTGGAACGCGTCGCCGATCAGCGCGACGGACGACGTTCGGTCCTGCGCCCCACCGCCGCGGGGCGCCGAGCCTCGGCCGAGGCCGCGGCACGACGTCGCACCGCCATGGCCGCCGCGATGGCGGATTGGACTCCCGCCGAACGCGCCGACTTCGCCCGCCTGCTCGAACGGTTCGTCGAGAAGATGGACCGGCCCGCCGGCTGAGCGGCCCGCCGACCGCCCGCGCAGCCCCCTCGGTCACGGCCGCCGGGGTCGGCTCAGTCGAAGACGATGACCTGGCGCAAGGCGTGGCCCGCGGCGAGTTCGTCCATGGCGCGGTTGATCTCGTCCAGACCGATGTGCGCCGACACGAGCCGCTCCACCGGTAGCCGTCCCGCCCGCCACATGCGGACGTACTCGGGAATGTCCCGGGACGGCACGGCCGAGCCGAGGTAGCTGCCGACGATGGAACGCCCCTGGGCGACCAACGCCAAGGGCGAGACAGCGGCGCGGGCGTCGGGAGCGGGCAGTCCGACGGTGACGGTGGTGCCACCGGGCGCGGTCGCCGCCACGGCGGTCTCGAAGGCGCGCACGTTGCCCGCGGCCTCGACCACCACCTCGGCCTGCACGTCCAGCTCGGCGACCTCCGCCGGGGTGTACGCCGCGTGCACTCCCAATTCCCGCGCGAGCGCGAGCTTTTCCGGAACTGTGTCGACCGCGACCACCTCGTGTCCCTCCGCGGCGAGCGACAACGCGACCAGCACCGCCGCCATACCGACGCCGCCCAGACCGACGACCATGATCCGGTCCCCGGTTCCCGGCCGCGCCGAATTCAGCAGGGCGCCACCGCCGGTCAGCACCGCACAACCGAGGACGGCCGCTACTTCCGGGGGCACGTCGTCGTCGACGGGGACCACCGACCTGCGATCCACCACCGCGTGCGTGGCGAAGGCGGAAACGCCCAGGTGATGGTGTACCTCGGCGCCCGCGCGAGACAACCGGCGCCCGCCGTTGAGCAATTCGCCCGCGTTGTTGGCCACGCTGCCGGGCACACACGGCGTGCGGCCGTCGGTCGCGCAACCCGCGCATTCGCCGCAGCGCGGCAGGAAGGTCATGACCACGCGCTGCCCGACCGCGATGTCGCCGTCACCGGGACCGGCCGCAAGGACTCGCCCCGCGGCTTCGTGGCCCAGCAGCATGGGCACCGGCCGGACCCGATTGCCGTCCACCACGGACAGATCCGAATGGCACAGCCCCGCCGCCTCGATCCGAACCAGCAGTTCACCCGGCCCCGGCTCGCGCAACTCCAGATCGCATACGGTGAGCGGCGCCGATTCGGCGAACGGCGCCGGCGCCCCGATCCGCTCCAGGACTGCTCCACGAATCTTCATTCCGCCGACGCTACCGCCCGCACCGGTCGGGCACACCCGCCCGGGACTGGCGCGGGCCCGCGGGCGGTGTTAGGTTGGCCGAACGTGACGGTGCTCCCGTTGGCCGCCTTGTACCGAGCCCGGGGTCGGGATCGTCACGTCCCAGAGGAGAAACTCCACTGTCCGTACGATTCGATCACACCATCGTCGGTTGCCACGATCATCGCGTTTCCGCCGCCTTCTGGGCGGACATCCTCGGCCTGGAAGTCGGAACGCCATGGGGACCGTTCATCCCGGTCTCACTACCCGGCGGCGTCACCTTCGACTTCGCGAACGTCCCTGCGCAGGTCACCGACATCCAGCCGCAGCACTACGCGTTCTTGGTCTCCGAGACGGAATTCGACGCGGCCTACGCCAAGATCCAGCGTGATCGCCTGGACCATTGGGCCGATCCGCAGCAGCGGCGCCCCGGCGAGATCAACCACAACGACGGCGGTCGCGGCGTCTACTTCCTCGACCCCAGCGGTCACTTCCTGGAGTTGATCACCGTCCCGTACGGCGGCTGGTGATCGCACTTCCCCACCGGAGCCGGAGATCCCGGCCTCGACGGTGACGGCGGCGGTCGGCGTAGCATGCCGCGAATGGATGTCGATCTGGTCGGCGCGGTCGAGCGGTTGCATGCCGACCTCGCGACGTGGCTGGGGTCGCAGGCGCGCGCCGAGGTATTCGAGCGGTTCGCGGCGGCGCAGCACGAGCGGTTCAGCATGGTGACGACCGGTGGCGAAGTGCTGGGGCGCGACGCGCTGATCGCGAGTCTCCGCGGCGCGCGAAATGCCGTGCCGGGTCTGGTCATCGAGGTGTCCGACGTCGAAGAACTCCTGCGGTCCGGCGGCGTCGCGGTGGTGCGTTTCCTGGAGACGCACCGGGCGGCCGGAAACGTCACGCGCCGTCGGGTGACAGCCGTGTTGACCACCGACGACCCGGAGGCGGTCCGCTGGCTGACGGTGCACGAAACCGACGCAGCGCCGTCCTGACCATTCCCAGGACGGGGACGCGTGCGCCGCGGGCGGTCCCGGACAATCTGTCTTGAACTTCGGACTCGGGCGGTGTCACGTCTCTGTGCGATCGATAGTCCGGGAACGACGCGGACGCGAGGAGGCCGGAGCCGATGGATCGGTGGGAACGCGACGGGCTGCGCGCGACCAACAGCGGGATCCGCAACCAGGTGGACCACATCCTGGATGCGCTCGCCGAGCAGCGCACCCACCTGCGCCAGGTGCGTGAGCGGCTGTCGGCGGTGCGGTGCACGGCGGAGTCGGCCGACAAGTTGGTGGGAGTGACAGTGGACACCGCGGGCGTTCCCGTCGACGTGCGATTCGCCCCGGCGGCCCTGCGCCGCACACCGGAACAGCTGGGCCGCGCGGTCACCGAAGCGTGCCAGGAGGCGGCGCGGCTGGCCCGCGAACAGCACGCGGCGATCATCGCCGTGATCACCGACGACGCGGAAGCGATACCCGATCTGCCCGACCTGGTTCCCGGCGCTCCGAGCCTGCGGGAAGTGTGGGAATCCACGCCGGAAAACGGCAGCCGAGCCGACTCGGCGCGTGAGAGATAGGGCCACCCCGAGCGCTCTCGGCTGGCTCGGGGTGGCGAGTCGTGCGTGCGGCGCGGCGGCTGCCCGAGGGATGGGCGTGTGATCAGGCGTAGAGCTTCGCGAGGAACGCGGTGATGTTCTCGCGCACCCGCTCGATCTTCTCGTCGGGCGTGAGGTCTTCCCGGTACCGGCTTCCGAGCGCGGGCCGCTTCTTGTTGCGCGCATACAGCGAGCAAGCGAGATCGGTGCACATGTAGGTGCCGACCGAGTTTCCTCGGCGCCCGGATTCCCCGGCTTTGTGCGCGGTCATCAGCGAGACCCCGCCGCCGGTATGGGTGGTCAGGCAGATCGTGCACATCTGCGCCCGGCCGGTGCCGCCGGTGGCGTAGCGCAGGGCGACGCCGACCAGGCGGTCCTCCTGCGGGACGACCAGATAGCCCCGCCCGGGCAGGGAGGGATCGCTCCAGCCCAGGAAGTCCAGCTCGGTCCAAGGCCGCTCGTCGAGGTCGCGCGGCACGGGCAGCCGTTTGGCGTCTCCTTTCGAGCAGTTGACGAACGACGACCTGATGTCGCGTTCGGTGACGGGTTCCATGGTCGGATCTCCTTCGGTCGATGGGTGGGCAAACCGCAGCGACGTTACGGTCCGGTCGTTGCCGGGACAACGGATTTTCCTGGTGCTGTCCATTGCCCCCGGCACGTCGCCGGCACCTCGAAAACCGCTGCCACGGCGTGGTTTCGAGTCGGACAGGCCGGGTATCCGGCCGCAGCGGGAGGTGTGCCGGGTGGCGGAGAACGGACAAAAGAGATCCACGGCTGGACGGCGGCTGCGCGGGCCCGCGGACCTGCCGGGCCGGTCGTGGTGGGGCGTGGTGAAACGGTCGATCCGCGAATTCCAGGAGGACAATCTCACCGACTGGGCGGCCTCCCTGACGTATTACAGTGTGCTGTCGCTGTTTCCGGGGCTGATCGTGCTCACCGCGGGGCTGGGCATGCTGGGGCGCGACGACACCGGCGCATTGGTCGACACCATTCGCCAGATCGGGCCGGGCAGCGGGACGGACCTGCTGGTCGACGCGGTCGACGACGTGCGCGAAGCACAGGCGCCGGCCGGGCCGCTGGCCTTGCTCGGACTGGCCTCCGCGCTGTGGACCGCGTCGGCCTACATCGGGGCGTTCATGCGCGCGAGCAACGCCATCTACGACATCGAGGAAGGGCGGCCCGCCTGGAAGACCGTGCCGGTGCGGGTGGCCCTGACCGCCGCGGTGGTCGCCCTGCTGGGCGTCTGCACCGCGGGCGTCGTGATCAGCGGTTCAGTGGCCGACCATGTCGGCCGGTGGCTCGGGTTCGGGCAGGTCGCGATCACCGCCTGGGGCATCGCCAAGTGGCCGGTGATGATGGCGCTGATCAGCCTGGTCTTCGCGCTCCTGTACTGGGCCGCGCCGAACGTGCGGCAGCCGGGATTCCGGTGGCTGACGCCGGGCAGCGCGCTGGCCGTGCTGCTCTGGGCGGCAGCGTCCTGGGGATTCGCGTTCTACGTCAGCCACTTCGGCTCCTACAACCGGGTCTACGGCTCCCTCGGTGGCGTCGTCGTCTTCCTCGTGTGGCTTTGGATCTCGAATATCGCTGTGTTGCTGGGCGCGGAGGTGGACGCCGAGCTGGCGCGAGCACGCAGCATCGCCCACGGCCACCCGGAAGAGGCCGAGCCCTACCTTCCGCCGCGCGACGATCCCGACGACTGATGAGGGCGGACAACCGATCCCGTGGGCGGTCCCGAGCAGTGCGCGCGGGACCACCACATTCGTTTGAGGGTGGCCGGTCGCGGTAACCGAAGCCCGTCTGGATCGGCAGTTTCGGCTCGCCGACGGACTGGCCGATCTGATGGGCGAGATGAGTTCCGCTCATCCCGACCTGCGGCGGCACCGCCGGGAACTCGCCGAGGCCGTGGGGCTCGAGGACCGGGAAAGCGCGGGTTGACGAACGCGCGGCCGGCGGCGCGGTGCACCGCCGGCCGCGTGCGGCCGTTTCGTCACCGGCGATCGGCTTCGGCGTCCTTGTCCGCGGCGCGCATCGCTTCGGCGAGTTCACCGCGCAGACGCTCGGCGGTCGTCTCGTCGCCTGCGTCCTCGGCGGTGGTGATGTCCTGCCGCAGTTGCGCGATCGTGTCCTGCAATGCCATGAGACCTCCCTCGTCAAGTTGCCGGACGGCTTCGTTATGGGGCGGCCATCCGCCCCTCCCCGTCAGGGTGGCCGCTGGAGCGAGGACGAAACACGCCGGACCGTGCGAGCGGTCGGAAACCCAAGAGAAGCTTCGTCTTCTCGATCGCACAGCGAACGTTGCGAGATTGAACCGGAGGGAAACCGGGTAACCAAAAACATGACGTGTCGGGGATTCCTGTCGCCGTCGCCTCACGGAATACCGACCGGGTGGCCACTTATTGCCGAAAAGACGGTTGTGACCAGTCCGAACGCTGAGCACAGCCGCTCGGCCAACACCCTTACGACGTGCCGGGCGGGATGCCGTATCCGAAAGAGCAGGAGTGTCACGCCGATGGAGTCATTCGCTTTTCGCAGCGACAGCTTGAGTGACACCGAGGAATTCCTCAACGTGACCTACACCACGATGCGGATCGGCAACAGCGCCGGAACACCGGTCCGCGCGAGCGTCACCCGGGATGTGCTGGGTCCCGTCAGCCTGGACGAGTTCGAATTGGGCTTCGACATGAGCTACGACGCGCAGCCCTTGCGCAAGATATGCCTGTGCCGGGTGGAATCGGGCGCGATCGAAGAGCATTATCGCGACGTCGGCACCGACTACTTCCACCCCGGAGATGTCGGTGTGCTCACGCCCCCCGACCTGCCGTATTCCGGGGTGATCCACCATGCCCGCTACAGCATCACGATGTTCGACCCGGATCTGCTCACCAGGGTGGCGGCCACGAGCCCCGATCACGACCTGGAACCGGTCCGTTTGACCGGTCACCGGCCGGTTTCCACCGCGGCCGCCGGGCACCTGTCCCGGGTGCTGGAGCACCTGGGCGACCTCGCCGCCGACCGCGTGGCCCGCGAGCAACCGCTGATCACCTCCACCGCCGCGCAGTACCTGGCCGCCAGCGTGCTGCACGCCCTGCCCAGCACCGCGCACACCGATCCGACGGCGGGCGACCGCAACGACGCCCATCCCGAGACGGTGCGGCGCGCGCTGGCCTACCTCGAGTCACATGTCCGCGACGACATCGCCGTCACCGATATCGCCGCGGCCGCGTACGTCACCGTCCGCGCCCTGCAGTTGGCGTTCCGGCGCCACCTCGGCACCACGCCCATGGCGTATCTGCGGCGGCTGCGCCTGCGCGGCGCGCACGAGCAACTGCGCGACTGCTCGCCCGACGACGGGCACACGGTCACCTCGATCGCCACGGCATGGGGTTTCGGCCATCCCGGACGCTTCGCGACCACTTACCGCGAGGCGTACGGCAGGACCCCGTTGACGACGCTCAACGCCTGATCCGGCGGATGCGCACCCTGCGGTGATCAGTCGCGCATGGCGCGCTCCCGGAGGTCGGCGATGGTTCGCGACAGAACGCGGGAGATGTGCATCTGGGAGACACCGAGCACTTCGGCGATCTGCGCCTGCGTACGCCCCTCGAAGAAACGCATGCGCAGTACCTGCCGCTCCCACTGCGGCAGTTCGGCGAGCAGAGGTGCGACGGCCAGTGCCTCTTCGGTCAGTTCATAGGAGGGGTCCTCTTCGCCGAAGGTCTCCGCGACCCGGACCGATGTTCCGCCGGTGTCGTCGTCCTCGACGACCGCGTCGATGGAGTTGGTGGAGTAGGCGTTGCCCGCCAGCAGCGCCTGCGTGACCTCGAGCAGATCGACGTTCAGCTCCACGGCGATCTCCAAGGCGGTGGGCATCCGTTCCAGGCGCTGGCAAAGCCTTTCCACGGCGGGGCCGATGGTCAGCTGGATCTCCTTGGTCCGGCGCGGCACCCGAACGGCCCAGCTGTGGTCCCGGAAGTGGCGGCGCACCTCGCCCATGATGGTCGGGACCGCGAACGACAGGAACGACGGTCCACGAGCCGGGTCGAAGCGGTCCACCGCGAGCACCAGCCCGACCGCGGCGATCTGGTACAGGTCGTCGTAGTTCTCCCCTCGACCGACGAAACGGCGGGCGATGTGCTCGGCCAGCGGCAAGCACCGGCGCACGATCGTTTCCCGCAGCCGCGGGCGTTCGGGGTCGTCGTCGTCCATCGCGCACAGTTCCGCGAGCCACGGTTCGATGCCGTCGTAGCTGTCGGTTCCGCGGCGCGGCCGCCGCGGGACAGCGGTCCTGGGGTTCGTGGTCGTCGATGCCATGAGTTCCTCGATTCGCCTTCACCTGCGGTCGACACGCTCACGAGGTGGTGAACGAAGCGACGATCGCCGAATACCGCCCGACGACAATGTCAAGCGGTAGCGGGCAGGTTTGTTCGTATGGTGGACGGCCGACGGTGTGAACGGTCGTTGTCGACGCCGCTCATCTCGGCTCGGCGTCGCTGAGATCCGCCACCGGAGCAGTGCGGTCGATGATTCGCGTGCGCGCGGGCACCGCGTCGTTTCCCGGACCGTCTTCGGTCCGCTCGAGTACGTGTTCCGGTCGCACGGCCCCGCATGAGCGGCGCTCGCGCGGTGGCTCTACGGCGTGCGGCGCTGGCGCCCGGCACGCGACGATCGGCACGTTCTCCCGCACCGCCAGCACGTCCACGATTCGCGGCACCGGGCCGTCGTCCGGCACGGTCATCCGGACGGTGACGCCCGCTCGCGCAACGCGTTCCGCCAGCCGCAACACCGCGCGAACGCCCGCGCAGGACAGGAAACCCACCCCGCAGAGGTCGACGATGACCGAAGGAGGGAACGATTCTGCGTCACAGTGATTTTGGACGGTCTCGGCCATCACCGCGAACCAGCCGTCGGCGTTTGCCGCGTCCACTTCACCATACGTGAGCAGGACGATCCCGTCGCTCGTCCGGATGGTCTCCACGCCGTACCGACAGGACATGCACACCTCCGGCGGCGGGTTTCGGGCACGAGGCCGCGCACCTTCGAGCATTTCAATAGTCGCGGACCGGTGTCAGTGCGGCAGACGAAGCCGGTCGATCCGTCGATCCGAAAAACGAAGTCGCCGCATGATCACTCCTGGGGTATCCGTTGGTGAACCGTGAGCAGGATGTGGTCGAACGTGGCGACCAGGTCCGCCGGCGGGGGCGGCACGAGGGGAAGTTCGGTGAGCAACTGCTGCGCCAGCGCGCGCAGCTTGGTGTTGGTCTCCTGGGACCGCCACCGCAGCACCTGGAAGGCTTGTTCGGCGCTGATCTGGTAGATGCGCATGAGCACCCCCTTCGCCTGCTCGATCACCGCGCGATTCTCGTAGAGGCCGGGCAAAGTCGCGGCGAGCACGGCCTGGTGGGCCTCCTCCAGAGCGCCGGAGAGATCGATGTAGAAGCCGGAGGTGCCGACGGGGGCGCCGGTGTCGTCCAGAATGCGGTCGGCGACGACGAGCACGGTGTGTTCCTGGTCGGACAGGTCGATGAACCGATGCCGGCTGGAGAAGGGTTCGCCGTGGGCGATGGCGCGAGTGATCGTCTCGGCCACGTGGATGCGGTCGTCGGGATGTTTGTGCGCCAGCAGCAGTTGGGTCGTCGGTTCTATCTCGCCCGGCCGATAGCCGTGCATGCGGTACACCTCGGCGGACCACTCCCAGCGACGGGTCGCGAACCAGAACCGGAAACTGCCGACCGTGGGTTGCCCGGCAGGCGGCGAGCCGGTGGCGGACGTGCACGGCCGCGTGCGCTGAGTCATGGATGCGATGCCTCTCCAACGGACAAGGGCTTGCGGCCGCGCGAGCATCAGGACCGGCGCATCCCTTGCGGGCAGCGCACGGCCGTGCACGCGTTCGACCGGAATATCCGCTGTTGACTCAACGGCCGGCGCACGGACACATCGTGTCGGAGCCGGTGATTTGCCGACTCAGTATGCCACTCGCGTTCGGATCAGGCAGGCCAGACGCTGGGGACGGCCTGAAATCAGTTGCCGAGCTTGTTTTCCGGCACACCGGGTCACTGGGATGCCGTTGCGACCGATAGCGCGACGGGTTCTCGAACCCCGATCGAATACGCGCGCAACGGAACTCACGTACACGCGAGCGCGGTCACCTCCTGCCGCGGCACCGGGGCGGCGGCCGCAGGCGCGAGCGCGCAGATAAGCGAGTCGGCGAGCGATGGTTTCACGCCCACCGGCTGTCCCACGCGGTTGCCGATTCGGAGAGGACCGATTCGGACTCCGAGAACATCTCGACGGCGCCGGAGCCGACGAACTCGGCCGCCGCGATCACCGCACGGCGTGCCGCGCTTTCCGGTGTACTGCCCGAGCCCAGCAGCCCCGCCGCGGCGGCGGCGAAACTGTCGCCCGCGCCGGAGGTGTCACATCCGTCGGGCGTCTTCACCTCGGCGGGCACCGGGATGCGCAGGCGTTTGCCGGACGCACGCAGGCAGACGAGAGCGCCCTCCGATCCGAGGGTCACCGCGATCGCTTCCACGGCCCACCCTTTGACGAGCTTCCACAGCTCCGGTCCCTCGTCGAGCAGGCCGGACAGCCGCTCGAGCGCTTCCGCCCGGCCGGGGGTGACCAGAGCGGCGCCCGGAATCGGGACCGGCCCACGCGGATGGGGATCCCAGACGACCGGGACGTGCGCGGCACGGGCGCGCAGCAACGCACGGATCTGCGGGTGGGCCGCGACGCCGCGGCCGTAGTCCGAGACCAGCACCGCGTGCGCCGCCGCGACCACGGCCCGCGCCTCGTCGGGCAGCGGGTCCGCGCCGACTCGTCCGGTACCGGAATCCACTCTGGTGATCAGGACGGGCCGCCGCAGTTGCTCGGCTTTGCGGTGCCCGTTCGCGCCGGCCCACGGGCCGACCGCGCGCACCCGTTGCTTGCAGACGGTGGAACCGCGCTGGGGCAGCGCGATGACCCGAACGTGCCGATCCAGCAGCCGGCGCAGCCGTAGGGCCGCCTCGTCGGCGGCGAAACCCGCGATGAGCACCACCTCCCGGTGGTCCGTCGCGGCGAGCCTGGCCGCCAGTGCGGCGCCACCCGGCCGGAACGTCCGGTTCGCGACGTCCACGACCGGAGCCGCCGATTCCGGGCTGCATCGGTCGGCCCGGCCGTCGACATCGATGTCGAGCAGCGCGTCGCCGATCACGACGAGCGGACCGCCCGTCACGGTAGCTCGTCCCTGCTCGGCACACCTGTCCGCGCACCCGCCCCTGCGGTGGCTCGATCGGCGGTCACGGCCGAGAGTTCTCGGTGGACGGACCGGCCACCGGATTCGCATCGGTGATCACGGCGCCGAGGTTCCGTGCCGTTCGCCGGTTCACGTCGCTCCTTCCGGCGTCACCGGCGGCACGCCGGCAGACCTCGTGCCACGGACGGGACGATCGGAGGCGATGGCTTGGTAGGTGCCCAGCGTCCGGACGCCGATCCGGTCCCAGGAATAGCCGCGGCGGACCCGGCGCAGTCCCGCCCTCCCCCAAGTCTCGCGCAGGATCGGGTCGTCGAGCAGCGGGCGGACCGCCGCGGCCACCGCCTCCGGCGTGGCGGGTGCGACCAGACGTCCGGTCGTCCCGTCGCAGACGGTGTCGAGCAGGCCGCCCACGGCGGTGGCGACCACCGGCTTGCCACACGCCATGGCCTCGAGCGGCACGATGCCGAAGGGCTCGTACCAGGGCGTGCACAGCACCACGTCGGCCGAGCGCAGCAGTCCCGGCATCGCCGTGTGCGGGACGTGTCCGATCAGCCGTACCCGCCCGGCCACACCGCGCTCGGCGGCGACACCGGCAAGGCGGCGGATCTCCGGATCGTCACCCGACTCGCCCCCAGCGATGATCAGCTCGGTGTCGGGCAGCTGGGCGAGAGCCGCGATCGCGAGGTCGAAACCCTTACGCCGCACCATCCGTCCCACGGAGACCAGCCGATGCGCCCGGCCGCGCCGATCGGCGGGTCCGCCCGGGGTGAAGCGTTCCAGATCCACGCCGCACGGCACCACCGAGATCCGGGTACGCGGCACACCCATCCCGGACAGCTCACCCACCTCGTCCGAGCAGGTGGCCACCACATGCGCGGCGCGGTGGGCGATGATCCGCTCGATCGGGATCCGCGCGGGCGGACTGGTGTCCGCCGTGCCCTGGTAGCGCCGCTTGACGCAGCCGAGGGCATGGAAGGTCACCACGAGCGGGATCGCCAGCTGCCGCGCCGCCGGTTCGGACGCCACGCCCGACATCCAGAAATGGGCGTGCACCAGGTCGGGCCGCTCACGGGTCCAGCAGTCGCGCAGGAAGGCGCAGAACTCGCCCAGGAACGGGACGATCTCGTCTTTGGGCACCGGGTGCGGCGGACCGGCCGGGACGTGGACGACTCGGTACCCAGCGCCGGTCATGACTTCGCGCTCGGCGTGGGAGCCGTCGTGTCTGGTGTAGACCGTCACGTCGTGCCCGTGCCGTGCCATCGCGGCCGACAGTTCGGCCACGTGGACGTTCTGGCCACCGGCGTCGACACCGCCGAGTTCGGCGAGCGGGCTGGCGTGGTCGGACACCATGGCGATCTTCACTGCTGGCTCCGTTCGTCGCGGACGACTGGATCGAGTAGCGCAGTAGCCGATCGGGCCGCACCGCGACAGCCCGCCACCTGCTGAGATGCCCTGGTCGCCCGCGCCGAAACATCAGTCGCGGAAAATCAATAGGCGAGCGGGTATTCGTCGTCGGGCAGCGGGGTATGGACGGCTTGTTCGAATCGGTCGACTCCGTCGGCGTGGTCGAAGGCGTCCCGGATACGTTCGGCCAGCGGTGTGAGGGCTGTGGAGTCGATTCCGGCGTGCTCGCGGCGGTCGGCAGGCAACTGCTGTTCGAGGCGGTCGGCGGTGCTACCGGCGGGAATCGTCGAGGTGTTCACGGTTGTCCTTCCTCATTTCAGGCCGTCGCGGATACGGAGCCGCGGGCCCGGACGTCGTTGCCGGGCCCGCGTCGGAAGAGAGTGACGTGACGTTTGGATCGGTCCGGGCATCACCTGCCTTTCATCGGTCGTGTCTGCGGGTGCTCTGCTGTGCCCGTGCGAAGGACCGTGTTCGCGGGTGACCGGGTACGCCGGCCACGTGCGGTGACTGATCACGGGAGAACCCCAACGCGGTGACTCGCTCGGGGCACGGGTCGGTGGGAGCCGGTGGATACCGGAACGTGCCGAGTCGATGGGCGGTCAGGCGTCGATCACCTTGTGGCCGTCCCCGCGGGCGACCTGGATCTTCCGGGGCTTCGCCCGCTCCGCGACCGGGATCCGCAAGCGCAGCACGCCGTCGGTGTAGTCGGCGCTGATGTGCTCGGCGTCGAGTCCGTCACCGAGGAACACCTGGCGGCTGAACACGCCACGGGACCGCTCGGCCGCGATCACTTCCCGACCGGAATCCAGCGCCGGACGCTCCGCGCGCACAGTGAGCACGTTGCGTTCGATGTCCAGGTCCAACGAGCCCGGATCGATACCGGGCAGATCGAGTTCGACCACGAACTGCTCGCCTTCGCGCCAAGCATCGATCGGCATGACCGCGGGGCGCGCCGAGGTGCCGAGCACCTGTTGGCTGAACCGGTCCAGATCACGGAACGGGTCGGTACGCATCAACATGGTCGCCACCTCCAACGCACGCCGTTCGGCTCGGTAGTCGAGATAACCTATGTCAATTCAGACAGATTTCTTATAGCATCATCCAGAAACCGATGCAAGACCCTGACAGAGGTAATCTACGCACAGCGGATCATGCGAGTAACCGAAGAGCCGGCGACGCGATCACATCCCGGTCGAGAGGCAACTTCGCGCCGCGAACCCACCGCTCAGTGATCGCACAGCGAGGTGAACCGGTTCCGGAGTGAATCGTTCAGGAGGAGTCCGGCCGATACGGCCGGAAGATTTCGTGGAGCGGATGACGGGATTCGAACCCGCGACCCTCACCTTGGCAAGGTGATGCGCTACCAGCTGCGCTACATCCGCACTCGCTTCACGGCGTCCGTGTTGCGACACAGAACATTAGCGGACACGCGCGGCAAAAAGCCAATCGCCGCTCATGCCGTCCGGTTGCGGCGCAGGCCCAGACCGGCCGCGATCAGGCACGCCAGCGCGACCACACCGACGAACCAGGGGAACACGGCGCTCAGCCCCCACGTGGTGGCGGCCCACCCGGCCAGGATGGTGGGCAGCGCCATCGCCGAGTAGGCCAGCAGGTAGTACGCGGACATCGTCTCGCCGCGCTTGTGCTGCGGCACCACCTCCGACAGGTGCCGCAGCGAACCGCCGAAACCGAGTCCGAAGGTCGCTCCGAGGGCGACACCCGCGGCCAGCACCGCGATCCAGTGGTGCGTGGCCAGGGCGGGGACGGTCAGCAGCAGGGCCAGCGCCATACCGGTGTCGCCGAGGATCGCGGCCCGTCGGGCCGGCACGCCGGTGGCGAACAGTTGCGCGGTGGCGCCCGACAGCGCCGTGGAAGCGACGACGGCGCCGCCGAAGACCAGATTGTGGATGCCGGTCTGCTGCGCGGCCAGCGAGGGGTACAGCGACAGCAGCACGCCCAGCACCGACCAGGCCGCCATCACGCCGATGGCCGAGAACCAGAAGTCGGCGCGGATCTCCTGCGGGACCGCGGGTTTCGCGATCCGTATGCGTCCGGCCACCCGTGCGGAGTGCGGTTCGCGCAGGGCGAGCACGCCGACGCCGATCGCCAGGCAGACGACGGTGATCACGACATAGGGGGTGCGCAGCGGATGCGGCGCGTACTGGGCCAGCAGCGCCGAACCCAGGATGGCAACGGCCATCCCGACATTGAACGCGACGCCGCTGAGCTGCCCGGACCGCGCGCCGCGATGCGGGCG
>NZ_BAFS01000186.1 GCF_000308415.1 Nocardia asiatica NBRC 100129
ATACACTGAAAATCACGTAACGGCCGGAACCTGATGGAAAACACGAACGAGCTGGCACAAGAACTCGCGGCCGCGGCACGACGACACGGTTCGGCGATCGCGGGAATCGTCGGCTCCGCCGCCCGCAAAGCCTCGTGGGAAGTACTCGACCTCATGGCCGAGAGTCGCGAACTGGTGGGCGCGGCGGTTCGCGTGAAGGCCGAAGAGCTTCGCCGCCGGGACCGGGCGAGCTGACCCGAATCCGTCAGATCGGTGGCCGCGGCGACGCGGTCACCGTTTTGTCGGCCACCTCGGTGAGCGCCTGAGCCCATCCGTCCAGCCGGTCGGAGGCGTGCCGCAGATCCGCCACGATGGTGTCGAAGTTGTGCCGCACCACCGTGTTCTCCGGAACCGCGAGCACCCGGCCCGCCGCGGCCACGACATGCTCGTATTCCGCCACGCCTGTGTCGAGCCTGCCCAACGTCAGCCGCAGGTTCTCGGCGAGCGCGACCGCCGCGGGCGACGTGGCGCTGCCCATCGCGCCGAGGCCCTGTTCCATCGCCATGATGTCCGCGGCCAGCGCGTGCAGTGCGCCCGCGCCCGAGGCGGCCGTTTCCAGCATGTCGGTCAGCTCGTCCGGGGGCAGCCGGTGGGAACGAGCGATCTGCACGCCCAGCCCGTGCAACGCCTTCTCGGCGCGCACCAGGCGCGCGATCGACGGCCGCGCGTTCGACCACAGTGGCGGCTGCTTACGTGGAATGAACGCCGCCTGCGGCAGCGGCGCGCCCCGCAGGCGCAGATAGCGGCGAGTGCTCAGCGCCGCACCGGTCACCAGCGCGACCGCGCCGCCGCCGACCACGACCACCGCCCACACCGGCGCCGAAAGCACTACAAGGCCAACGGTACCCACGGTGGTGAGCCCGGACACGGTGCCGAGCTGGTAACTCCGGCGACGGGCTCTGCGGCGGCGACGCAGCTCACGCTCTCGCGGATCGGCCCAGCGCCGCACCGCGACCAGTGTGTTCTCCCCCACCGAACGAATGCTGTCCGGCAGGCTGCCCGGCTGCGGCGCGAGCGCGGCCTGGGCCCGGATCATCGCGGAACCCCGCAGGCGCCGCGTGTCGAGCTGCCGCTCGCGAAATGCACTGCCGCTCATACCTTCTCTCCCACCGGTTGCACACATCGGACAGACCGAGGCCCGACACGGCCGACGGCCGGCCGGTCGGGTCTTCACGCCTTGTCTTCCAGTGAACCAGCCCCCACCGACACGTGCCCGTCCGGACGGACGTGCGGTCGAACTACTGCTGCGCCGCCTGGCCCTTGTTCATCTGCGGCTGAGCCGCCTCCGCCTGGGCCGGGTTGATGGCGGGCTGAGCGCCGCCCGCGGGCAACTGGTCCCCGCGCATGGACGCGCGAATCTGCTCCAGCTTGCTGTGTCCCGCCATCTGGATGCTGGCCTGCTGCACCTCGAGCATCCGGCCCTGCACCGAATTCTGCGCGAGCTCGGCGGCGCCGAGCGCGTTGGCGTAACGGCGCTCGATCTTCTCGCGCACCGCGTCCAGGCTCGGCGTGCTGCCCGGCGCCGACAGCGTCGAATCCATCTGCTGCAGCGAAGCGGAGACCTGCTCCTGCATCTTGGCCTGCTCCAGCTGGCTGAGCAGTTTGGTGCGCTCGGCCACCTTCTGCTGCAACAGCATCGCGTTCTGCTCCACGGCCTTCTTGGCCTGGGCGGCCGCCTGCAGCGACTGATCGTGCAGGACCTTCAGGTCCTCGACGGACTGCTCGGCGGTGACCAACTGCGCGGCGAACGCCTCGGCGGCGTTGGTGTACTGGATCGCCTTCTCGGCGTCGCCCGCCGCGGTGGCCTGGTCGGCCAGCAGGACGGCCTGACGCGCGTTGGCGTTGAGCTTCTCGACCTCGTCCAGCTGCCGGTTCAGCTTCATCTCCAGCTGGCGCTGGTTGCCGATGACCGACGCGGCCTGCTGCGAAAGGGCCTGGTGCTGCCGTTGGGCTTCCTCGATAGCCTGCTGAATCTGGACCTTCGGATCCGCGTGCTCCTCGATCTTCGCGTCGAAGAGGGCCATCAGGTATTTCCAGGCCTTGACGAACGGATTAGCCATCGATTGATCCCGCCTCCATCTGACATGCCGCGCTTCGGCGCGACTCCAGTGCGCGACCGTCACGCACTCGATATGTGCCTATCCTCCACCATGTGGCACCAGGGCCGGGCGAACCCGGCCCAACCGACGCCTAGGGAGAATCTATCCGCTTTCCGCGCCGGTCCGCAGCGTTGCTGCCGTGACCACGTCTCGCGGTACGTCACGCGCCCTTCACCAGGACCAGCATGTCCGATCGCGGCGCGGGGATGACGATGCGAGTGTCCTCCGCCAAGGGCAGTGGGCGGCCGGCCGCGTCGGCTGCCGACATCGTCGCCGGAGCCGCCGCGGGCTCGCCCTGCGCCGCGGGCTCGGCCGCGGTGTGCTCCGCTTCGGCGGCCGCCGCGGCGGATGCGGCCGCGGCGTCGTCCACGGCAGCGCCCGCGGTGGGGCCGTCGGCGCCCGCCATGATCGTGCTCACATCCCACAGCACTCGCGACAGCGGCACGTCCAGCGCCTCGCAGATGGCCGCCAGCAATTCACTGGAAGCCTCCTTGCGACCGCGTTCGACCTCGGAGAGGTAGCCCAGGCTCACCCGTGCGGACGTCGACACTTCGCGCAGGGTCCGGTTCTGGGCGAGACGCGCACGCCGCAGACTGTCCCCGATGGCCTCTCGCAGCAGCGTCATCTCGTTCTCCTTCGCTCCCGGTCGCCGGGCCGACGCGATTCGCGACCCCACGCATGCCGTTCTTTCTGGCACAACGTCGGGGCCGGGGCGGTGGTTCCCGCCCGGGCGGTCTCAGCCGCCTCGCCCGACGCGCTCGGCCGCATCCGTGCCCGCCTCCCGCACACACCGCAGCAATTCCGACACCGCCGTGTGCGTCGCGCCGATTCTGATCGTCCACCGGTCGCCGGAGAGTTTCAACCGCATCACCTCGGTATGGCCCGGCCCGGCCAGTCCCAGGAAGACCGTGCCGACGGGATGTCCGTCCTGCGAATCGGGGCCCGCGACTCCGGTCAGCCCCACGCCCCAGTCCGCGCGGCAGCGGGTACGGGCGCCGACGGCCAGTTGCTCGGCGGTGCTCGCCGCGACCGGGCCTTCGGTCGCGAGTGTCTCCGCGTCGACGCCGGCGAGGCTGTGCTTGAGGTCGGTGGCGTACACCACCAGACCGCCGCGCAGCACGGCGCTGGCGCCGGGCACCCCGGCGATCGTCGCGGCGAGCAGGCCCGCGGTCAGTGATTCCCCGGTCGCCACGGTTTGCCGCACAGTCACCAACGCGCGGACGAGATCACTGGCGGGTACGCGGGCGACCAGCGGATCGCTCATACGCCGCGGTTCCGCCCCGGCCCGCCCGCGAACCACACCCGGGCGGCCTGGCCGACGTAATCCAACCCGGTGAGCACAGTCAGCGCGACCGCCACGTACATCAGCGCCAGACCCGCCTCGGCGACCCACCCGGTCAGCGGCAACAGCAGCATGGCGATCGCCAGCGACTGGACCAGCGTCTTGAGCTTGCCGCCGCGCCCGGCGGGAATCACGCCGCGCCGCACCACCACCAGCCGGAGCAGGGTCACGCCGATTTCCCGGCCGCAGATCACCAGCGTGATCCACCAGGCCAGGTCGCCGAGCACCGACAGCCCGATCAGCGCGGACCCGATCAGCGCTTTGTCCGCGATGGGATCGGCCAGCTTGCCGAAATCCGTCACGAGACCGTATTTGCGGGCCAGTTGCCCGTCGAAGCGGTCGGTGATCGCCGCCACACCGAACAGTGCGGCGGCGGCGATCCGCCAGCCGGTCTGGTGACCACCGCCCACGAACAGCGCCGCGACGAACAGCGGCACGATCGCGATGCGCAGCATGGTGAGCACGTTCGCGATGTTGAGCAGCGGCGCTTCGGTCTCGGCCTGGACAGTCGCGAATCCGGGCCGGATCGGGGCGGGCGGACCCCAGGGGCGGTCGGTCTCGTCGGGTTGCACGCTCATGCCCTCGCCTCACCGGCGGCGCGCTGGGTCACGGCCGCCTCGGCACGCCGTCGCGCGGCCCGGCGCGATGCGGTGTGCGGAGCGGGAGGATCTGGGACACACGTTCAGAGTATCGGTAGCCGGGCCGACTACTGTGCACCCCATGACCTCTCGGGGACCACTAGGTGGTTCGACAAGCGACGCGTACCCGGGCGCGGCCTCCGCCGCGCAGAGCTCTTCCCCGGTCGTCCGACGCGCGCGAACCTCCGACGTGCCCGAGATAAAGCGCCTGGTCGACGTCTACGCGGGCCGGATTCTGCTGGAGAAGAACCTGGTCACCCTCTACGAGGCGGTGCAGGAGTTCTGGGTGGCCGAACTCGACGGCCGCGTCGTCGGCTGCGGCGCGCTGCACGTGCTGTGGGCCGATCTCGGCGAGGTACGCACGGTCGCGGTGCACCCCGATGTCAAGGGCAGCGGTGTGGGCAAGCTCATCGTGCAACGGCTGGTCGCGGTGGCCCGTGAGCTGGAGTTGCAGCGGCTGTTCGTGCTGACCTTCGAGGTGGAGTTCTTCGCCAGGCACGGATTCGTGGAGATCGACGGCACGCCGGTGACCGCCGAGGTGTACGCCGAGATGTGCCGCTCCTACGACACCGGTGTGGCCGAGTTCCTCGATCTGAGCTATGTGAAGCCGAACACTCTCGGCAATACTCGAATGCTGCTGACGCTCTGAGTCCGGCCCCACAGAAAGCGATACCCGTGCCGATCTTCGCCGTCCATTACGTCTACTCCGAGGCCACCGTCGCGGGCCGGGACGTCCACCGTCCCGAGCACCGAGCCTGGCTGGCCGGTCTGCTGGAGTCCGGCGCCTTGCTCAGCAGCGGTCCGTACCCGGACGGGTCCGGAGCGCTGCTGATCTTCCGTTCGCAGGACGCGGGCCGGTTGAAGGACCTGCTCGCGCAGGACCCCTTCGCCCGGGAGAACCTGATCGACGACGTACGCGCCGTGGAGTGGGCGCCGATCTTCGGCGCCTTCGCCTCCTGAGCGGCTAGCGGTTCGCCTGGGCGCGGGTGCGCAGCAAACTGGCGATCGTGGCGACGACCAGAATGCTCAGGATGACCCCCAGCGATACCGGCGTGGAGATCTCGGGGACCATGACGTGCTCGCCGCCGTTGACGAACGGCAGCGTGTTCTCGTGCAAGGCGTGCAGTACCAGCTTCACGCCGATGAACGCGAGGATGGCCGCCAATCCGTAGGACAGGTAGACCAACCGGTCGAGCAGGCCGCCGATCAGGAAGTACAGCTGCCGCAAACCCATCAGCGCGAACGCGTTCGCGGTGAACACGAGGTAGGGCTGCTCGGTCAACCCGTAGATGGCGGGAATGGAGTCCAACGCGAAGAGCAGGTCGGCGAACCCGATCGCCAGCAGGGCCAGCAACAGCGGCGTGACGGCACGGCGCCCGTTTATCCTGGTCACCAGTTTGTCGCCGTCGTATTCGTCGGTGGTCGGCAGCACCCGCTTGGCCAGCGCGACGATGCGGCTGTCGCGTTTCTCCTCGACCTCCACCTCGTGACCGCTCTCGCGCATCAGCTTGACCGCGGTGTAGATGAGAAACAATCCGAACAGGTAGAACACCCAGCTGAACGCGCTGATCGCGGCCGCGCCCACGGCGATGAAGACACCGCGCATCACCAACGCGAGCACGATGCCGATGAGCAGCACCTTCTGCTGGTAGATCCGGGGCACCGCGAAGGTGGTCATGATGATCAGGAAGACGAAGAGGTTGTCCACCGAGAGCGCCTTCTCGGTGA
>NZ_BAFS01000185.1 GCF_000308415.1 Nocardia asiatica NBRC 100129
TCTCCCCCACCGTTCACTCGGCCGCGTCGACGCAGCCCGCGAGCGCCGCGCGGAATTGAGCCGGCCTGTCCGTCTGCTCGTCCGTCGGCGCAGCCGTGGCCGCACCGCGGCCACCGGCTGCACACCGAGCCGGCCTCAACATCTGCTTCGGTAGGCGCACCCTGACCGCACCGCGGCCAGCGGCTCCACACCGGGTGTCAGCTGGTCAACCCTGCTCGCCGGTCTCCTCGGCGCCGTCCGAACCCGCGTGCGCATATTCCGACAGCGCGGCCGCCAGAGAATGCGGGACGCGCGCGTGGACCCGCGTTCCGCCCTCCTCGTGATCCGAACTCAGGATGCGGCCGTCGGCGTGGATGCGCGCGAGCAGGTCGCCGCGCGTGTACGGCAGCAGCACGCTGATGTCCACGTCCAGACCGCCGAGCAGCTCGGCCAGGCGCGCGCGCAGCGCCTCGATGCCCTGGCCGCTGTGCGCGGAGACGAACGACGCGTCCGGCAGCAGCGCGCGCAGGTTGGTCAGCTCCGTCGGGCCCATCGCGTCGGTCTTGTTCACCACCAGCAGTTCGGGCGGAGCAGGCGTGCCGGACTCCTTGATCACATCGGTGATCACCTCGCGGACGGCCTTGATCTGCTCGACCGGCAGCGCGTCGGAGCCGTCCACCACGTGCAGCAGCAGGTCGGCGCCGGTCACCTCCTCCAAAGTGGAGCGGAACGCCTCGACCAGCTGGGTCGGCAGGTGCCGGACGAAGCCGACGGTGTCGGTGAAGACGACCTCGCGCCCGTCGTCGAGCTCGGTTCGGCGGGTGGTCGGATCGAGGGTGGCGAACAGCGCGTCCTGCACCAGCAAGCCGGCGCCGGTGAGGGTGTTCATCAGACTCGACTTGCCCGCGTTGGTGTAGCCGACGATCGCGACGGACGGGATGCCGCTGGAGTTGCGGCGCGCCCGCATGGTGTCGCGCGCGGTCTTCATCTCCCGGATCTCCCGGCGCAGCTTGGCCATGCGTTCACGGATGCGACGGCGATCTGTTTCGATCTTGGTCTCACCGGGACCACGCAGACCCACACCGCCGTTGCTGCCCGCGCGGCCACCGGCCTGCCGGGACATCGACTCACCCCAACCGCGCAGCCGCGGCAGCATGTACTCCATCTGGGCCAGCGAGACCTGCGCCTTGCCCTCCCGGGAGGTGGCGTGCTGGGCGAAGATGTCCAGGATCAACGCGGTCCGGTCGACCACCTTGACCTTGACCACCTTCTCCAGGGCGGTCAGCTGCGCGGGCGTCAGTTCACCGTCACAGATGACGGTGTCCGCGCCGGTCTCCAGCACCACGGTGCGCAGCTCGTCGGCCTTGCCGGAGCCGATGTAGGTGGCCGGATCCGGCCGGTCGCGGCGCTGGATCAGCGCCTCCAGCACCTCGGAGCCCGCGGTCTCGGCGAGTGCGGCCAACTCGGCCATGCTCGCCTCGGCCTGGGCGGCGGTCCCCGCGGTCCAGACGCCGACCAGCACGACGCGTTCCAAGCGCAGTTGCCGGTACTCGACCTCGGTGATGTCGGTGAGTTCGGTGGACAGTCCCGCCACGCGGCGCAGCGAGCTGCGGTCCTCCAACTGCAGCTCACCCACGGTCGGGTCGGCCGACCAGCCCGACCGCTTCATGCGGGCGGCGTGCTCGGCGACGACATCGCCGGTCACCGTCTCCTCGCCGGACACAGCGTCGTCCGCCGACTCGGCGGTGCGGTCGTCGGCGTCGGCGTCAGCCGGAGTGAATTCATACGTCTTTGTTTTTCTCATACACCATCCATGCTGCCACGACATCACCGCAGCACGCACCCGGTTATCCGAGGACGACACCGCTCACGGAACGTCCCACCAGGATCCGGCGAGGCGGCCGGTGGCCACCAGCACCGACGGGCCGCGCAGCCAGGCCGAGCCGCGCTCGAGCCCCACGGTCAGCGCACCGCCCGGCACCCGGACGGTCACCCGGCCGGTGTCCTCGGCGATACGGAAGCCGTCGGCGGCCAGCGCCGCGGCCGCCGCGGCGACGGTTCCCGTTCCGCAGGAACGGGTTTCGCCCACGCCGCGCTCGTAGACCCGCATGTCGACGGCGCCCTCGGCGTCCAGCGCGGTGACGATCTCGACGTTCACCCCGTGCGGGAACAGGTCCGGATCGAAGCCGGGCGGCACGGTCAGGTCGAGCTTGCCGAGCGCGTCCACGGACATCCCGGGATCGACACAGGCCAGATGCGGATTGCCGACATCGATCCCGATCCCGGACAGCGCCCAACCCGCGACGGTCGCGGTGGACTCGCCCAGTTCGCGCACCGGTCCCATGCCGACGGTGACGTCCCCCGTGACCTCGTTCCCGGCATGCACCGTCACCGGGCGCGCCCCGGCGCGGCTGCCGACGACGAACCTGTCGCGGGTCTCCAGTCCCGACGCGTGGAGGTAGTGGGCGAACACGCGGACGCCGTTGCCGCACATCTCCGCGATGGAACCGTCGGCGTTGCGGTAGTCCATGAACCAGTCCTCGGCGCCGACGCCCTGCGGAATCTCCGCGAGCACGCCTGCCGCCCGCAGCGCGCCTGCCCGCGCGACCCGCAGCACGCCGTCCGCGCCCAGCCCGCGCCTGCGATCACACAGCGCGCCGACCTGCGCCGGGGTCAGCGCCAAGCCGGCCGCCGGATCCGGCAGCACCACGAAATCGTTCTGGGTGCCGTGGCCCTTGGTGAACTCGATGTCCGGCACGTGCGATGTCTCCCTGTCTCGTCGTCACTTGGCAAACGTCCGGCGCTGCCGGGAAATTTCGTAGAGCGCCACCGCGGCCGCCGAGGGCGCTCCCAGGGAGCTGGCCGTGCCGCCCATCGGGATGTGCACCAGGTCGTCGCAGGCCGCCTCCCAGGCGGCGCTCATCCCGCTGGTCTCGTTGCCGACGACGAGGATGGTCGCCTCGGTGAAGTCGTAGTCGAAGGCGGCGTGCCGGCCGTGCTCGTCGGTCCCCACGATGCGGGTCGGAATGCCGCGGCGCGACTGCCGGTTGCGGAATTCCAGCACCTGCGCGGGCCCGGCGGCGCGGATCACCGGTACGGCGAACAGCGACCCGGTCGAGGCGCGCACGGCCTGCGGGTCGTACTGGTCGGCCCCGTGCCCGGTGACGATGACGCCGCTGGCGCCGAACGCGTCGGCCGAGCGGATCAGCGTGCCCAGGTTGCCCGGCGAGTTGGGCCGGTCGAACACCACGACCACGGGCGCGTCCTCGCCCGGCTCGCCGGGCTCGAAGGTCTCCAGCTCGACTTGCCGAGACTCCGCGACCGCCACCAGTTCCGGTATCCCGCCGGCCTTCTCGCCGAGTTCGGCCATCAGCTCCGGCACCAAGCCGACCTGCGGCACGCCGCTGGTGTCGAGCACTTCGCGCGCCCAGCCCGACAGCTCCGGGCCGCCGAGGCGGTACAGCAGCGTCTCCAGCGGCCAGTCGTTGGCCACGGCCTGGGTGATCGGACGGACCCCTTGCACCAGGAAACGGCCGTCGCGATGACGCTTGGTGCGATTGTTGAGGTAGGCCTGCCACACCTGGACGGAGGCGTTGCGGGTGCTCACACGTCGGGTCACTGCGGAGTCCGTTCTTTCTCGTCGAGCAGGGCCAGCGCGGTCGCGGCCGGATCGGGGGCGGCGCCGTCCACCCACCGCACGCGAGGGTCGCGCCGGAACCAGGAGCGCTGCCTGCGCACATAGCGCCGGGTGCCGATCGACGTGCGTTCCCGAGCGTGGTTCAGGTCGTATTCGTTGTCCAGATAGGCAAGGACTTGTGCGTACCCGATGGCGCGCCGCGCCGTGACACCCGCCCGCAGGCCGCGCTCGATCAGGCCCCGCACCTCCTCGACCAGTCCGCCCTCGAACATCGCGGCGGTGCGCCGCTCGATGCGCGCGTCCAGCGCGGCGGTGTCCCGGTCGACGCCGATGATCACCGTGCCCCAGCGCGGCCGCCCGATCGTCGGCGCCGACGCCGCGAACGGCCGTCCGGTCAGTTCCACGACCTCGAGCGCTCGCACCATGCGCCGTCCGTCGGTGGGCAGGATGGTGGCCGCGGCCACCGGGTCGGCCGCGCGCAGCGCCGCGTGCACGGCGGCCACACCGCCCTCGGCGAGCACCGCTTCCCAGCGCGCCCGCACGGCCGGATCGGTGGCCGGGAACTCCCACTCGTCCAGCAACGCCTGCACGTACATCATCGAGCCGCCCACGACGATCGGCACCCGGCCGCGTCCCATGATCGCGACCACGTCCGCGCTCGCCGCCGCCTGATAGGCGGCCACCGACGCGGTGTCGGTGACCTCCAGCACGTCGAGCTGGTGGTGCGGGATACCGCGGCGCTGTGCGACGGGCAGCTTCGCGGTGCCGATGTCCATACCGCGGTAGAGCTGCATGGCGTCGATGTTCACGATCTCGCCGCCGAGCCGCTGCGCCAGATCCAGCGCGAGATCGGACTTGCCGGTGGCGGTGGGACCCACGACCGCGATCGGAGTGATGCCGGTATCCGTCACGACGCATCGTCTCCGGATGGCCGCCAGAGGCTCACGTGGTAGCCGACGCCGAACGGGGCGTCGCGATAGCGCGTGTCCACCAGCGGGTCGGCGCGGAACAGCCCGGCCAGCACCTGGTAGGCGGGGCGGCCCGCGACCGCGAGGTCGCCGCACAGGCCGGGGTCGAGTGCTCGCAAGGCGGCGCGGTCTCCCGCCGTCAAGGCGTGGTCGAGCCGGTCCTGCACCGGCTGGGCGCGTTCGTCGAAGTAGCCGGGCGCCTTGGTGGACAGTGTCGCCGCGCCGTCGGCGACGACCAGCACGCCGTGCGACGCGACGTCACCGTCCAAGTCGGCGCGCAGCCCGGCCCCGATCTCGAGGCAGTGCCGCGGCGTCGCGTCGGCGGACACGATGCGCGCCTCGGCGACCGCGTCCGGCGCGACCTGCCCGCGTAGCCACCCGCCGATCAGCACGGCCAGCGGCAGGTCGGCGTCGGCCCGCTCGGCTCCGGCGACCGCAGCGGCGGACAAGCCGACCCGCACGTCCGCCCCGAAGCCGCGGAACGTGCCGACGGTCTCCGGCCCCAGCGTGCGGTCGGCGGGCCCCGCCCCGATCACGGTCCACCGGTCGATCCCGGCCGCGAAAGCGCGCACGGTCTCCAGCACCACGGCCCGCAGCACCGCGCGCGGGTCGGAATCCGCTGCTCCTGCCGCATCGGCCACGCCGCCGCACAACTCCGGCACCAGGACGGGCGGCGACGGAACGAGGGCGGCGACGGAGAGCACGTCGTAACCGTAGTCGTTGCCGGGACCACCGGTACCGCCCGGCTTCGAGTGTCTCTGCCGGAAACACCGCCGGGATTGATAGTGTTCGAGGAGCTACAACCCAGGTCATCAGGGGTTGGAATCCCCGGGATTCCTCCGCGGGAAGGCATGGATCGATGGTCTCGAGGGCTCGGACCGGGTTGAATGGGATGAGCTAGGGCGTAACCAGGCAGCCGTGACGCGCGGCAGGGACGAGGAAAAATGACCGACAGCAACGGAACCGCGAAAGCCGGCCCCGGCAAGATGCCGCGTTCTTCCGGTGCCCCGAAACCGGGCAGCTCGATTCAACCGCCCAAGCCGCACGCGGTCAAACCCGCGCCGGGCCCGGCCCAGCAGCATCCCCATCCCGTCGTCGTTCCCACCGTTTCCGATCCGAGCCGCTGGGGCCGGGTCGACGAGGACGGCACCGCGTGGGTGAAGACCGCCGGGGGCGAGCGTCAGGTCGGCTCCTGGCAGGCCGGCGACGCCGCCGAGGGCTTGGCCCACTTCGGCCGCCGGTTCGACGACCTGGCGACCGAGGTCGCCCTGCTGGAGGCTCGGCTGGCCGCGGGCGCGGACGCGCGCAAGACCAAGGCCGCCGCCGTCGCGCTCGCCGAGTCGCTGCCGACCGCCGCCGTCATCGGCGACGTCGAGGGTTTGGCCCGTCGCCTGCAGGCCATCGCCGAACATTCCGAAGAGGCCGCCGCGCACGCCAAGGAAGAGAAGGAACGCGCGCGTCACGAGCACACCGAGCGTAAGGAGGCGCTGGCCGCGGAGGCGGAGAAGATCGCCGCCGAGTCCACCCAGTGGAAGGCCGCGGGTGATCGGTTGCGCGAGATCCTCGACGAGTGGAAATCCATCCGCGGCGTGGACCGCAAGGTCGACGACGCCCTGTGGAAGCGCTACTCCAAGGCGCGGGAGGCGTTCAACCGCCGCCGCGGCGCGCACTTCGCCGAGCTGGACCGCGAACGCGCCGCCGCGAAAGCGCGCAAGGAAGAGCTCTGCGTGCAGGCCGAGGAGCTGTCCGACTCCACCGAGTGGGTGGCCACCGCGAGCGTCTTCCGTGACCTGCTCGCCGAGTGGAAGGCCGCCGGGCGCGCGCCGCGCGAGGCGGACGAGGCGCTGTGGCGGCGCTTCAAGAGCGCGCAGGACGTCTTCTTCGCCGCCCGCAACGCCGCCGTCTCCGAACGCGACGCCGAGTTCGAGCAGAACGCCGCCGCCAAGGAGGAACTGCTGCACGCCTACGCCTTCATCGATCCCGCCGCCGACCTGGAAGCGGCGCGCAGCGCGCTGCGCGAACTCCAGGACAAGTGGGACGCCATCGGCAAGGTGCCGCGCGAGCGCATGCAGGAGCTGGAAGGCAAACTGCGAGCGATCGAGAAGCGCGTCCGCGAGGCCGTCGACGCGCAGTGGCGGCGCACCGACCCGGAGGCGATGGCACGCGCCGCCCAGTTCCGGGAGCGCGTCGCGCAGTTCGAGGAGCAGGCCGCGAAGGCGCAGGCCGCGGGCAACGTCCGCGACGCGGAGAAGGCGCTGGAACAGGCCAAGCAGTGGCGGGAGTGGGCCGAGGCCGCCGAAGGGGCCGTCAGCAACCGCTGAGTCCGGCGCATCCCACCGGAGTGACGACCGCGGCCTCTCCCGATCGGGAGAGGCCGCACTCGTGCACGCGAGGTCCGGTCAGGATTCGCCGGTGAGCCGGCGGCGGTCGCGCTCCTCCGCGGCCGCGGCGGCGTTGCGGCGCTGCTCTTCGGCCGCCAGGTGCAGCGCGGTGCGGCTCCACACCACGCGGATCCAGTGGAAGGTCAGCACGATCATCACGATGGCGCCGAGGATCAGGCCGATGCCCGGGCCGGCGCCGATGTAGTCGCCCAGCCCGGGAGTCTGGCGGTGCCAGATCGAGAGCACCCCGAACACGCTGCCCACGGCGCTGCCCGCGACGGCGATCCAGGCGAGCACCCAGCGACGGGTCATCAGCGCCAGCGTCGAGAATCCGATGCCGAAGATCACCAGGAACCAGACGAAGACCCGGGAAGGCAGCCCGATGTGCTCGGCTCGGGCCACGTCGGTGTTCAGCAGCACGTCGAAGCCGCGCGCCGCGCCCGCGTGCGGCAGCACCAGCGACACCAGCAGCAGGAACACCGCGCCCGCCACGACCATGGCGCGGATTCCGGGATCGATCTCGCCGGCGATCCTGCGCTCGACCGCGTCGAGGTCGTCGCGGAACTGTTCGAAATCGCCGGTGCTCTCGGCCGAGCTCACTGAGTCCTCGTTTCGTTCGTCTGCGCCGGAGCGCGCGGGTTCGCTCTGCGGGGTTGCCGCGGACGCACCGCGCTCGTCGTCGCCGGACGCGGGCACGGACCCGTCGCCGCCGCGGGCCGCGCCGCCGTTGTCGTCCGGTCCGGTGGTCATGCGCCGCAGCCGGTCGAGCAAGCCGCGCCCACCGGTTCGGGAGCGGGCGCGCCGATGCGGGGCAGTCCGAGACCCACGCCGATCGGCTCGGTCTTCGGCGTGACGCCGCGTTCGTGCGCGTCGCCCGCGCTGGTGCGGCGGTGGGCCTTGATCGTCGCGTCGGCGATCAGGTGGTGCGGCGCCGCACCGGTGATGTCGACGGTGACCAGGTCGCCGGGGCGGATCGGCTCGGCGCCGCCCGGACGGAAGTGCACCAGCCTGCCGTCGCGGGCGCGGCCGCTCATCCGCGCGGTCGCGGCGTTCTTCTTGCCCGCGCCGTCGGCCACCAGCAGCTCCACCTCGGTGCCGATCAGCTCCTGATTGGCGGCCAGGGAGATCTCCTCCTGCAGCGCGATGAGCCGGTCGTAGCGCTCTTGGACGACGGCCTTGGGCAGCTGCCCGGGCATGTCGGCGGCGGGCGTACCGGGCCGCTTGGAGTACTGGAAGGTATAGGCGCTGGTGAAGCGCGCCCGGCGCACCACGTCCAGCGTTTCCTGGAAGTCCTCCTCGGTCTCGCCGGGGAAGCCAACGATGATGTCGGTGGTGATCGCGGCGTGCGGCATCGCCGCGCGCACCTTGTCGATGATGCCGAGGTAGCGCGCCTTGCGATAGGAGCGCCGCATCGCCTTGAGCACCCGGTCGGAACCCGACTGCAGCGGCATGTGCAGCTGCGGGCAGATGTTCGGGGTCTCGGCCATGGCCTCGATCACGTCGTCGGTGAACTCGGCCGGGTGCGGGGAGGTGAAGCGCACCCGCTCCAAGCCGTCGATGTGCCCGCACGCGCGCAGGAGCTTGGCGAACGCGCCGCGGTCGCGCGGCTCGCTCGGGTCGGCGAACGAGGCGCCGTAGGAGTTCACGTTCTGACCGAGCAGCGTCACCTCGAGCACGCCTTGGTCGACCAGCGCCCGCACCTCGGCCAGCACGTCACCCGGGCGGCGGTCGACCTCCTTGCCGCGCAGGGCGGGCACGATGCAGAAGGTGCAGGTGTTGTTGCAGCCGACCGAGATGGAGACCCACCCCGCATAAGCCGATTCGCGCTTGGCGGGCAGCGTGGACGGGAACGCTTCCAGCGACTCCAGGATCTCCACCTGGGCTTCCCGGTTGTGCCGCGCCCGCTCCAGCAGCACCGGCAGCGAGCCGATGTTGTGGGTGCCGAAGACCACGTCGACCCATGGCGCCTTGCGCACCACGACATCGCGGTCCTTCTGCGCCAGGCAGCCGCCGACGGCGATCTGCATGCCCGGATGGCCCGCCTTGATCGGCGCCAGGTGACCGAGCGTGCCGTAGAGCTTGTTGTCGGCGTTCTCACGCACCGCGCAGGTGTTGAAGACGACGAGGTCGGCCGTCGCGCCCGGCGCGGCCTTCACGTATCCCGCGTCCTCCAGCAAACCCGACAAGCGTTCGGAGTCGTGCACGTTCATCTGGCAACCGAAGGTGCGGACCTCGTAACTGCGTGCCGCACTCTCGGCGGAGGCCGACACTGCCTGTCCGATCGAATCCACCCGTCCAGGGTACGGGGCGCTCCCGCGTCGGCTTTCGCGGGCATCGGCGCAGGCTTCGGGCCATCCGCGGCCGACGCCGCAGCGACCGCGGGGTTACGCGCACATGTCGAATCGGCGCGGCGAGACGGTGTGTCGCGGAAAGTCGGGCAAATTTCCGATTTTTGCCTAAGGTCATGACCATGACCGACGACGCCGCCGCTCCCGGCACCACCGGGGACGCCTCTGCCGGGGACGTCAGCGCCGCCACCAGCGCGCCGCCGATGATCTTGATGCGCAATGTGGACAAACACTTCGGCGACCTGCACGTGCTGAAGGACATCACCCTGGAGGTGCCCAAAGGACAGGTCGTCATCGTGCTGGGCCCCTCGGGCTCCGGCAAGTCGACGCTGTGCCGCACCATCAACCGCCTGGAGCCGATCGACTCCGGCGACATCGCCATCGACGGCGTCCCGCTGCCCGCGGAGGGACGCGCCCTGGCCGCGCTGCGCGCGGACGTCGGCATGGTCTTCCAGTCGTTCAACCTGTTCGCGCACAAGACCATCCTCGAGAACGTGATGCTCGCGCCGGTCAAGGTACGCAAGGTCAAGAAGGACGACGCCCGAGCCCGCGCGATGCAATTGCTCGACCGGGTCGGCATCGCCGATCAGGCCGACAAGTACCCCGCGCAACTGTCGGGCGGGCAGCAGCAGCGCGTGGCCATCGCACGCGCGCTGGCGATGAGCCCGAAAGTGATGCTGTTCGACGAGCCGACCTCCGCGCTGGACCCGGAGATGGTCAACGAAGTGCTCGAAGTGATGGTGTCGCTGGCCAAGGAGGGGATGACGATGCTGGTCGTCACCCACGAGATGGGCTTCGCGCGCCGCGCCGGGAACCGGGTGCTGTTCATGGCCGACGGTCAGGTAGTGGAGGACGCGCCGCCGGACGCCTTCTTCACCGCCCCGAAGTCCGAGCGCGCCAAAGACTTCCTGGGCAAGATTTTGAGCCACTGATCTGCCGGACAGCGCCAGCACACCCACGGATAGGGAGAAGGAACTCGATGAGGATCAATCGCGCTCTGCGCATCGGTGTCGGGGCGATCGCCCTGACGCTCGCCGCCGCGACCGCCACCGCGTGTGGCGGCGGCGACGACAAATCCGCCCTGGACCACGCCAAGGACGGCAAGCTCACCGTCGGCATCAAGTTCGACCAGCCCGGTCTGGGCCTGCGCAACAAGGACGGGTCCTACAGCGGCTTCGACGTCGAGGTGGCCAAGTACGTCGCCGGGAAACTGGGTGTGCAACCGGACCGGATCACGTTCAAGGAAGCGCCGTCGCCGCAGCGTGAGACGCTGATCGAGAACGGTCAGGTCGACTACATCGTCGCCACCTACTCGATCAACGACAAGCGCAAGGAGAAGATCGACTTCGCCGGCCCCTACTACGTCGCCGGTCAGTCACTGCTGGTGCGGGCCGACAACGCCGACATCAACGGCCCGGACAACCTCAAGGGCAAGAAGGTCTGCTCGGTGAAGGGCTCCACGCCGGCCCAGAACATCGAGAAGAACTTCCCCGACACCCAGTTGCAGACCAACGACACCTATTCGCTGTGCCTCGAGGGCCTGCGGGCCGGATCCTGGGACGCGGTGACCACCGACGACATCATCCTGGCCGGTTACGCCGCGCAGAGCAGTGGCGCGTTCAAGGTGGTCGGCAAGCCGTTCACCACGGAGAACTACGGCATCGGGTTGAAGAAGGGCGACCAGGAACTGCGGGACAAGATCAACGACGCCATCGAGTCGATGATCGCCGACGGCTCCTGGAAGAAGGCCTTCGATTCGACCGTCGGCGCGTCCGGCTACCAGGCCCCCCAGCCGCCGACCGTGAACCGGTACTGACCCTCCGCAACTCGGACGGGTGGCCCGGCCTCGACCCGGCGCGGGCCACCCACCGCACTTCCCTGAGCATCTGAACCTGATCGGAGGGACGCGTCCGCCGTGTTCGACCTGATCTCGAGGTACGACGACCAAATCCTCGAAGCCTTCTGGGTGACCATCCAACTGACCGTGCTTTCAGCGGTCGGCGCGCTGATCCTGGGCACCGTGGTCGCGGGCTTGCGCGTATCGCCCGTGCCCGTCGCCCGCTGGGTCGGCACCGCCTACGTCACCGTCTTCCGCAACACCCCGCTCACGCTGATCATCGTGTTCATGTCACTGGGCCTCTACACGACGATGGGGTGGCGCCTCGCAGGCGAGGGGCCGGACTCGCTGGCGCAGAACAATTTCCGCTTCGCAGTCGTCGGCCTGAGCATCTACACCGCCGCCTTCGTCTGCGAGTCGCTGCGCGCGGGCATCAACACCGTGCCGATGGGCCAGTCCGAGGCGGGGCGCTCGCTCGGCTTCGGCTTCCTGCAGAACCTGCGGCTGGTCGTGCTGCCGCAGGCGTTCCGTTCGGTCATCGCTCCGCTGGGCAGCGTTCTGATCGCGCTGACCAAGAACTCCACCATCGCCTCGGCCATCGGTGTCGCCGAGGCGGCGACGCTGATGGCGGAGATGACCGAGACCGAAGCCGCGGTCCTGGCGATCGGCGCCATCTTCGCGCTCGGTTTCGTGATCCTGACCCTGCCGACCGGCCTGTTCTTCGGCTGGCTGGCCAAGAAGTACGAGGTGGCTCGATGAGTGTCAGGGAGGCGCGGGGATGAGTGCAGGCGCTTCGGTCCTGTTCGACGCGCCGGGCCCGAAGGCCCGGCTGCGCAACAACGTCTACTCGGTGCTGGTGGTCGCCGCCGTAGCCGCAGCAGCTTGGCTGCTGTATCGGGGCTTCGCCGAGAAGGGGCAGTTCACCGCGGAGAAGTGGAAGCCGTTCCTGGAGGCCGAGGTCTGGTCGACCTATCTGCTGCCCGGCCTGCGCGGCACCATCGTGGCCGCGCTGCTGTCCATCGTGCTCGCCCTGGTCCTCGGCATGATCTTCGGCATTCTGCGGCTGTCGGAACATCGCGTCGTGCGCTGGGGCGCGGGGGGCGTCGTCGAGGTCGCGCGTGCCATCCCGGTGCTGATCCTGATGATCTTCTTGTTCGCCGTGTACTCCGACTACGACCTGTTCAAGTCGGAAGATCTCGCACTCGCCGCGGTGGTCACCGCCCTGACCGTCTACAACGGCTCGGTCATCGCGGAGATCGTGCGAGCGGGCATTCGTTCGCTGCCCAAAGGGCAGACCGAGGCGGCGGTCGCGCTCGGCCTGCGCAAGAACCAGTTGATGCGATTGATCCTGCTGCCGCAGGCGATCACGGCGATGCTGCCCGCCCTGATCTCACAAATGGTGGTCGCGTTGAAGGACTCGGCGCTGGGTTACCAGATCACCTACGTCGAGATCGTGCGCTCGGGTCAGCAGCTCGGCGCGGCCGAACAGAACACGATTCCGGCGCTGATCGTCATCGCGATCATCATGATCGCCCTCAACAGCGCGTTGACCCTGGTTGCCACCAGGCTCGAACGACGGCTGCGGGCGCGCAAGCGCGGCAAGGGCGGCGGCGCCGTCCTCGCCGCGGACTCGGTCATCACCGACGCGGCGCCCGGCGTCGACATCGGCGCCAAGCCCTGATCCAGTCGCAAGGCCGTTGCCGCACAAGCGAACTGGTTATCGCACGGCAAAACCGGAGGGCACGGATGGCGTTGCCGGGGTGTTGTGCTCGAGCTGAGCGCAACACTCGTGCCCTCGGCGGCGTCCCGCCAATCTCGTAGGCATACGCCGATCCCCGGTTGCCCGACCGGTGGGACGGTCATCAGTGCTTCAGACCTGCGGGAGTTGATGATCGATGACCAGCCGTACCTCCGACCTGCTCTTCACGAGTCGTTCTCTTCCCCTGGCGAACTGCGCCGCGCCGGGCACGCCGGCCCCGCGCGAGTCGCGGTGATCGGCGCGGGCGCGAGCGGTCTGGCCTCCGCCTACGAGCCGCAACGCCACGGTCTGGACGCGCTGCGTCCCGGCAGCCTGCGGCTGGCCACCCGCATCACCGAACCGCACGTCACCGGTGAGGGCGTGCGGTTGCGCGGCGAACGGCACGGCGTCTTCATCCGGGACGCCGCAGGCGGCGTCATCGGCGCGGTCGGCGTGACGGGGGCCGCGACCTCCTCGGAGGACGAACGCGCCGCCGTAGCGGGTATCGAGGCCGCCGGTCCATCCGCCGACACAGGAGAGGTGTAGACCGGCGATGCCGCAGCCGAAACCCACGCAGCGCTGCACCTCCGCGGCGGCGGTGCGAAGGGTACTGACCTCGACCGACGCCGGCCGGGCGCCGATCGGCTGTCCGAGCGGCGACAATCAGCGGAGCGACGGAAAACGCCGCAGCCGTCCTAGATTTCGCTAGCCGCAGGCCGGGGACGGTTGCCGTGTTCTCGTACGAGAACCGCAATTCGGTTCATCTGTCGAAGGCGGCGGAGTGGTACCAGATCGGCGAGCCCGGTCATCCGGTACCGAGCCGGTAGCCCCTGTCGTCCATACTTCGACCGACCGGCTGTGCGCCTCCACATCCTCCCGCGGATCCGACCGGCGTGGAACGCGGGATACGGCTTCGCGCGGTCGGTCGGGCGCCTGTCTTCCCGAGCTGGTGAAGCGTGCGGACGGTCGCCGCCGACGGCCTGGCTCGTGAACTCAGTCGATGGGCTCGTCGAGATCGCTCTCGACCCCCCGCTCGGCCAATTCGGCTCTCACCACCCGATAGGCCGTGGCCTGGCTGTATCCGCGACGGGCCAGCATACCGACCAGACGGCGAATCGTCTTGTCCTGGTCCAGGTCTCGCGGCAAAGAGCGCAATTTGCGGCGGACCAGCTCGCCCGCACGGGCTTCCTCGTCGTCGGTGGTGATCGCCTCCAGGGCGGACGCGGCGTCCGACGGCGCGACGCCCTTGCGCCGGAGCTCCTGCGCGAGCGCTTGTTTCCCTTTGCCGGAGAAGGCGTGGCGGGAGTGCACCCATTGCTCGGCGAAGGCGGCGTCATCGATGAGGCCCACTTCGGTGAGGCGGTCGAGCGCGGCTTCGCTCACCTCGGGTGAGTACCCCTTGGCGGCGAGACGCTGAGCCAGCTCGGCCCGGCTGCGGGCGCGGACGGCGAGCAAGCGCAGGCACGCTTCCTTCGCCTGCTCGACCGTCCCGCCTTCGGATCCGGCCGCCACCGGACCCGCCGACCGGTCTTCGGACCGGCCGGAGCCGGTCGAGGACGAGCCGCTGTGCCCCCGGGCGTCGCGACGGCCACGACGGGACCCGGCCGGACGCGTCCGCTGCGGATCGGACGCGTCCGGCCGAGCTCCCATGGCGTCCGGTGCCACCGAACCACCTTCGGCTCTCCGGACGAGTTCGGGTTCCTGTCCGCGCGGCCGGACGGCGGCCGATGATCCCGAGGCGGACAGAAGTTCTTCCAGCCGACGCCGCATATCCCGCATCGCGTCGGACTCCGGCCGCCCGGGAGCGGCCGGACCGGTCCCGGGCGAGCGCCGGCCGTTGCTCGGCTCAGAAATCGGCGGGCACCTCCGCGGCCGCATCGGCCGTCACGTCGGCGCCGATGCCGAGCTTCTCCTTGATCTTCTTCTCGATCTCGTCGCGGACGTCGACGTTCTCCAGCAGGAACTTGCGGGCGTTCTCCTTGCCCTGGCCGAGCTGATCGCCCTCGTAGGTGTACCAGGAGCCGGACTTGCGGATGAAGCCCTGCTCGACGCCCATGTCGATGAGCGAGCCCTCCTTGGAGATGCCGTGCCCGTAGAGGATGTCGAACTCGGCCTGCTTGAACGGCGGGGAGACCTTGTTCTTCACGACCTTCACCCGGGTGCGGTTGCCCACCGCGTCGCTGCCGTCCTTGAGCGTCTCGATACGGCGCACGTCCAAGCGCACCGACGCGTAGAACTTCAGCGCCTTACCGCCGGTGGTGGTCTCCGGCGAGCCGAACATCACGCCGATCTTCTCGCGCAACTGGTTGATGAAGATCGCGGTGGTGCCGGAGTTGTTCAGCGCGCTGGTCATCTTGCGCAGCGCCTGGCTCATCAGGCGGGCCTGCAGACCGACGTGGCTGTCGCCCATCTCGCCCTCGATCTCGGCGCGCGGCACCAGCGCGGCCACCGAGTCGATGACGATGATGTCGATGGCGCCGGAGCGCACCAGCATGTCGGCGATCTCCAGCGCCTGCTCACCGGTGTCGGGCTGGGAGACGAGCAGCGCGTCGGTGTCCACGCCCAGCTTGCGGGCGTAGTCCGGATCGAGAGCGTGCTCGGCGTCGATGAACGCCGCCACGCCGCCCGCGGCCTGCGCGTTGGCCACCGCGTGCAGCGCGACGGTGGTCTTACCCGAGGATTCCGGACCGTAGATCTCGACGACGCGGCCGCGTGGCAGGCCGCCGATGCCCAGCGCCACGTCGAGCGCGATCGAGCCGGTGGGGATCACCGAGATGGGCTGGCGCGCCTCCTCGCCCAGGCGCATGACGGCGCCTTTGCCGAAGCTCTTCTCCACCTGGGCCAGCGCGAGCTCGAGCGCCTTGTCCCGGTCGTACGCCTGTGGTGCCATGTCCTGATCCCCTTTTCGACGGGTGAGTCTCGTTCTGTGGTTGGCGCCTACAGTAGAGCCCGGCACCGACAAGTTCTGGCGACCAGACTAGACGAACAGGTGTTCGAGTCAAGTGACGCGCCCGGCGAATCTCCCGCCCTCCACGCCGTCCTCGGCAAACGCCGCGCGATCAGCGCACCGGCGTGCTCCGGTCGGCGTCCGGCGACGTCCGCGCCTGTTCGAGCACGCGCGGCGGCGTCACCTCGAGGCCGGTGATCCCGTCCGCCACCGGCCCCCGGATCGGTGGCGGCCGGGCCGGGCACCTGCTCGTGGACCGGGCGGCGCGCCCTACCGCTGCGGCAGCACCGACTCGTCGCCCGGATCGCGCGGTCCGAAGACGCGCCGCTCGGACTCCTCGATCCGGACATCGTTGATGCTGGCCTCCCGCCGGGACATCAGTCCGTCCGGCGCGAATTCCCACTGCTCGTTGCCGTAGCTGCGGAACCACCGGCCCGACCCGTCGTGCCATTCGTACTGGAAGCGCACGGCGATTCGGTTGCCGTCGAAGGCCCACAGATCCTTGCGCAGCGCATAGCCGTTCTCGATGGACCACTTCCTGGTGAGGAATTCGATGATGGCGTCGTGGCCGGTGAAGAACTCGTCGCGATTGCGCCACACCGAATCCTCGGTGTAGGCGGCAGCGACTCGCTCGGGGTCCCGCGTGTTCCAGGCGTGCTCGGCGGCCCGCACTTTGACCTGGGCCGATTCCGCGTCGAACGGGGGGAGCGGAGGTCGCATGGAAACGTTCCTTTCTCGAAGGGTTCAGGGATTGACGGGTGAAAGTTCGGCAGGCCCCCACCGCAGCGCTCCCCCGGGCCGCTCGACCACCTCCTCGACGGTGAAATCGAGCGAGCATTGCGCACCGGCCGCGAAGGTCTCGGCCGCCCAGACCAGTTCGGCGGTGCCGGTGAGCTGCAAGGTCGCTCCGGTGGCCCAATCGGGGATCAGGATTCCGCAGCGCGGGTTGACCTCGATGTTGCCGAGCGTCATGAACATCGAATTGCCCCGGTAGTCCGGCCAGCGCAGACGCGTGGACGAAAGCACCCGCAGGAATCCGGGGTTCCCGCCACGGTGCGAGGCGTCGGCGTTGCCGTCGCCGTCCGCGGTCGCGACGAAGAAAGTGTCGGCGGCCGCGACGGCGGCTCGCTGGCCCGCGTCGAGTTCGGCGCCGCGACGCACGGCCACCGATTCGGCGCCGAGCGTGTAGCTCTCGACCTCGCGCCGGGAAATGTACTTGGGGCAGTTCGAGTACACCTGATCGGTGACGATGCGCAGCCCCGCGCCTTCCGGCGCCGATTCGCCGTTGACCCGCATCCGCCTGCGTCGCTGCGGTTGCAGCGCGATCATGCCGACGCGGGAGCGGTGCGTCAACGCTTCGTGCAACGGATCGTCGGCCGCTGGACGGGTTCCGACCGTGATCGTCCGGTCGTCGACCGCCCGGACGAATCCGGGCTGCCCGACCAGTTCGCTCGCCCACAGCCTGCCCGCCGGGTCGGCGGCGGCGAGCACCACCATTCGCTGTTCGGCCAGGAAGCCGGCGGCTACCGACGGGATATCGGGACGGATCATGCGGCCGACCCGTTCGGCGATGTCCGCCTGGCCCATCCGGCGCTGGACGGCGACCTCCCCGCGATGAAACGGCTTCATCGCGATCCTCCCTTCGTAACGCGCCGACCGGATCAGAAGAACCCGCAGGTCGGGGCAGCGCCACTGGGCGCGGGAGCGGTTTCGGCGCCGCTGGGGGCGTAGACCTCGAGCCGGATGCCGTCCGGGTCGGTGAAGAAGATCCCGCCGGAGGCGACGCCCTCGCCGTGCGCCACCACACCGTCGTGGGCGAAGGCGACCGAGAGCTCACGCAGCACCCGCTCCACCGCGCGGACCTGGTCGATGGTGTCGACCTGGAACGAAAGGTGATGCAGACCGGGCGTCGCGGTGGAGAACGTGCCGTCGCTCTGCTCCCACAAGGTGACGATCAGCTTGCCCTCCGCACCGAGGAAGGCCCAGCGGCGCTGGGCCTCGGTGCTCGCGGCGAGCTGTTGGAAGCCGAGAGCGCGGCGGTAGAAGTCCACCGAGCGATCCAGATCGGAGACGTTCAGGCCGATGTGCCCGGTGGCGAGCTGAGGTGCGGCAACGGCGGTCATGGTGTTCCTCCTCGGAATGTTCAACCGTCTATCATGGTTTGACCAGTTAGAACATAGGAGTAGCGGACAGCGGTGTCAACCACTGAAATAATTTGAGTAGTTAGAGCGGAGGTGGCCGACATGCACGACGACGCGCACTCGATACCCTCGGGCATGCCCGATCCACGCCCCCACCTCGGCGAACCGCTGGCGCTCGACCTGCTGAACACGCGATGGATCGAGCACGGACCCCAGGATCTGCTCACCGATGTCGCCGGCCTGCGCATCTGGTTGACGTCCGCGGGACTCGCTGATCGCGCCGACGCCGACGAGGCGACCTTGAACGCGGTCCTGGCCGCCCGAACGGCCATCTACGACGTGGTCACGCACGCCTCCCCCGAGGGCCTGGACGACGTGCTGGAACACGGCCGCATCCGCCGTTCGCTCACCACGGCCGGACCCGCCGATCTGGTGGAGGTCCCGCAGCAGTCATGGCTACCCGCCTGGCTGGCCGCCGACAACTTGCTGCATCTGCTGCGCACCGCGCCCGACCGCATCAGGCAGTGCGCGCACCCGGAGTGCGTGCTCTTCTTCTTCGACACCTCGAAGAACGGAACCCGCCGCTGGCACTCCATGGCCACCTGCGGCAACCGCACCAAAGCGGCGCGACACTACGCGCGCAAAACGTGACTCAGAACAGTTCGTCGAGCAGCCGGTAATACGCCAAACGGCTCTCGTCCGGCTCGGTCAGCCCGTAGGCCCGGTAGAAGGCCGACACCTCCGCTTCGCCGAAATCCGCCCGCAAGTCGCGGACGGCCAGCGCCAGGTCGCGATAGCGATCGGCCACGCCGAGTGCCCCGACGTCGAGCACGATCTCGCTCTCCAGCACGTTCGGCGGTGTGAAGTCGCCGTGCGCCACCACCAGATCCTCCTGGCCGGGACGCTGCGCCAGCAACCGCTCGAGCACGTCTTCCGGGGTGGATCCGGCGTTGTCGTCGTCGAAGTCGGCCGCGTCGACGAGACCTTCCACCACGTGGCGGCGCGCCTGCGCCAGCACGACGTCGAGACGACCGTCGAAGGGGCACTCGCGGATCGGAATGTCGTGCAGCCGCCGCAGTACCGCGCCCATGACGGCGCCGATCGAGTCGGGGTACGCGCGCTCGGAGCCGGCTCGCGCGGCGAGGCTGGGCGCGCCCGCGTCCGCGAGCACCAGCACGTCGTCTTCGAAGGCGGCGACCTCCGGCAGTGCGATCCCCCGGCCGCGCAACCAGCTGGACCGCTCGTACTCGGCGACCGCCTTCGGTCCGCGTTTGAGCCAGTAGGCCCCGTCGACGAACACCACGCCGCCGCTTCTGCCCTCGTGCTCGTCCGACCAGCTCGGCGATTCGCCCAGTAGCGCGGCGACGGTGGGCGGCAACGGGATCGGCAGCTCGCCCAGCGTGTCGAGCGCCGCGCGGGTGGACTCGATCTCCTCGGGATCGCCTTCCGCGACGCGCAGCCGCATCGCCTCGGCCAGCAGTGCGTGCGCCTCGGCCAGCTGATTCCGCTCGGCGAGCGCCTTGCCCAGGTGCTGCACGGCGAACGAGAGCACCTCCGGAGCGGCCGCCCGCGCGTGTTCCACCGCGCGGCGATACAGCGTCTCGGCGGTGGCCGCGTCACCGCGGTACCGGTAGACGTCGCCCAAGTTGATCCACACGCTGATCCTGCGCCGCTCGGTGTCCACCAGCTCCAGCGCGCGATCGAGGTGATCGAGCGCCTCGTCGTAGCGACCGAGCAGCATCAGTTCGATGCCGGTCTGCCGATAGCTTGCGAAGTCGTCCGGGCGGGCCTGCGCCACCCGGACCGCCAAGCGCTGCGGATCGTGCGGGATCATGCGCTGCCGCTCGTCGAACCGGTACAGCGGCTCGTCCCGCTCCACCTGCCCGGAGGCGTTCACCAGCGCGCCCGGGGGATGTCGAATTCGGCGCACAGCGCGCGCCAGACGTCGCGGGGATCGGTCCCTGCTTCGATGGCGTCGGCTCCGGTGCGCCCGCCCAGCGCGGGGATCACGTGGTCGGCCAGCAGGGCATCGCCACGGGCCACACCGAACTCGGTGTGCAACAGTTCCTGAAACTCGGTCAACCGCACCGTCCCGAACTTACTCCCTTCTCGCGCCTTCCCTGCTCAGTGGCACACCCCGCTCCCGTTCAGGGATGGACGGCGTGGCGGACCCGGTGGCACAGGGCGACAGGATCGGCGAACTCGGTCGCCGCGGCGGCCTTCCTGGCGGCGGCGGTGTAGCGGGGTTCGGTGAGGATCTCCCGGACCGCGGCACGGAGGGCCTCCGGCGAGGGCGGCCGCACGACGATCGAACTGCCTTGCCTGGCAGCTCGATTGGCCAGCTCCCACTGGTCGCCGCCACCGGGCACGGTCACGATCGGGACGCCCGCGGACAGTGACTTGGCCAGCAGGCCGTGGCCGCCACCGCCCACGACGACGGAAGCGTGGCTCAGCAGTACGTCTTGGCGGCCCAGCCCCGCCGTCGCCCACGGCGGAAGCTCGGCGGGTGGCGCATCCAGCATCGAAATCGCCACCCGGACACCGGTTCCCGCCAGCGCCTCGAGAACGGTCTCGGCCATGCCCGCCACGCCGGTGTGCGCGGTCGACGGAGCCACCATGACCAGCGGCCCGTCACCGGGCGGAAGATCCAGGATCGCGTCGGTCGGCTCCCACAGCAGCGGGCCGATCACGTGGGCGGATTCCGGCCAGTCCGGTCGCGGCACCTCCAGCGCGGGCAGGGTGGCGATCAACCTGGCGGCGGGGCCCGGGTCGACGGCAGGCAGACCGACACTTTCGCGCGCCCGCTCCCGCTGACGCCTGCCGTTCCGGAGGGCGCGTGCGGTCATACCGCGCAGCACACCGTCGCGCATCCGCCCGCCCAGGCCCGCACCGGGCGCGAGTCCGCTTCCGATGGGCGGCAACCCTTTCGACGGCAGGTACAGCGGATGCGGGGACAGTTCCACCCACGGGACGCCGAGCCGTTCGGCGGCCATCCCGCCGCCCGCGGTCAGCACGTCGGAGATCACCAGTTCGGGCAGCATGGCGCTGAGCTCGGGCAGGATCTCGGTGGAGATGTGCGCGGCCCGCTCGTGGATGCGCTGCCCGGCGTCGGCGTCGTCGTCCACCGGGCGCGGCGCCAAGCCTTTGAGTCTGCGCACGCCGATACCGGCGGCGAGCGCGGCGTCGAACCAGCGCGGACCGGTGAACAGCACCGGCTCGTCACCGGCTGCCAGGAACCGCAAGCACAACGCGATAGCGGGAAACGCGTGCCCGGGATCGGGCCCAGCGACGACGGCTATTCGCATCCGCCTAGCCTGCCACACTCCCTCGCGGGCAGGCCGCACCCGCATCCGCGCCTCCGTGGGTCTTGGACTCAGCCGGCGAAGAAGAACAACTCGAACCCGACCGCCCGCTCGGCGGGGAATCCGTCCTTGGGAGCGGTGGCCTGGTCTATGACGGCGCGCACCTGATCCTCGACGGGCTCGGGGCTCAGCGCCTCGAGGTAGCGCCGGTGCGCGGCCAGCGACGCGGCGGCCTGCTCCACGGTGCCGGTGACGTCCACGGCGTGGGTCGCTGCCGGGCCGACGACCGCCGCCCACCGCGCGGACCACGGCTCCCACTCGGCGATCTCCGGGAAGATCCACTCGTTGCCCGCGTCGGAGACGGCGTCCAGGGCGGCCCGGCCCACCGCACGGTGGTCGGCACTGTTGACATAGCCGGGCGCCCACACGTCGCCGAAGTTGAACAGCACCACCATCTCCGGCCGGTGCCTGCGGATGGCGGCGGCGAGGTCGCGGCGCAACCCGAGGCTCTCCTCGACGCGACCGTCCGGGTAGCCCAGGAACTCCACCTCCCGTACGCCCACCGCCTCGGCCGCCGCGATCTCCTCGGCCTCACGCAGCGGGCCCGCGAGCGCGGGGCGCAATCCGGCGATGCCGGCCTCCCCACTGGTCACCAGCACATAGCGGATGTCCTTGCCCTGCCCGGTCCACCGGGCCACCGCCGCGGCCGCGCCGTATTCGATGTCGTCGGGATGCGCGACGATCACCAAGCCGCGCTGCCAATCTTCGGGAACTCGCTCCACGGGGGTCATTCAAACATCACCTCGCGGCGACGGCGGTGCGCCGCCCGCTGGGCGCCGCACCGCCGCGTCCCCCGCTACAGCTTGCTCACCGTCGAGTTGTCCGAGCCCGACACCGCCTTGTACAGCAGGTACAGCCCGAACACGACGGCGCTGATCACCAGGATCGGGAACAGACCCTTGATCAACGCGCCGATGACGGCCAGCGCGATCCATACGACGGCGACGACGCCGATGATCTTCCACAACATTTCGATGCCTCCAGAAGTTCGTTTCCGCTTCGAGCATGACAGCCAGACGAATTCGAATCAGCAGGTGAGAAGGGATTTCGGGGTCGAAATCAGGGTTCTCCCCGACGTCGGGCGCAAGCTGCCGGGCGCCGATCGGGGTCACCCGCGCGCACCCGATGTCGGGCCGCCGGTTGCCGGCGCCGATCGGGTCGCCCGCGCGCGCAGCGCAGGCGGTCATCCGCTCGTCGATCGACACAGCCGCACGCGGATCGGCGATGGCGCCACTCCCACCAGAACGGCGTTCGAACGGTGTCGGAGCGCATCGCACAAGGGACATCGAGTGGCAAACGTCAGGTTCACGCTTCTATCTGCGTCGGACATGCCATCGGTGTACCGTCGACATTGCCCGCAGCAATGCGCATCGATACGCAATCGAACCAGGTGAGACACCGAAAATAGGCCGATCTGTCAAGCAGTTACGGCGGACGCTCGGCCCCGGAGTCCGCTCCATCGGCGCACGACCTCGACGGCCACGGACCGGAGCTCATGACACAGCAAACATTGAGTTCGGATGTCGACGGCCCGCTGGCACCCGTGCCGGCGTCCTCGCTGCGCGCGCTGGGCGCGGCGGCCGCGCTGCTCTTCGCCGACTGCCGGGAATCGGACATTCTGCGCATCGCCGCGGAGGCGGTGCGCTCCGTCGGAGGCTGCGACGCACTGGGCTGCTACCGAGTGGTCGAGAGCGACTATCTGCTCAGCCCGCAACCGCGCCCCGCCCCGCCGGGCGTGGCGGCACAGCTGCGCGCACAGCACGGCGAGGGCAGCCTTCGGCTTCCCGGGCACCGATGGGGCTGGGCGCTCCCCCTGCGCGACCGGTGCCAGACGGTGGGCGCGCTCGTCGTCGGCGCCGACCGCGAGCCGCAGCAGCCGGAGATGGTCCTGCTCACCGTGCTCGCCCAGCTCGCGGGCGCCGCGCTGGCGAACGTCGCATCGCGCGAACGGGCTTTCGCCGACGTCCCCGCGCCGACCGCTGCCGACGGGGATCTCGCGGCCGCCGTCCTGCGGCTCGAACGCCGTAACCGCGTACACGAGACGCTTTCCGGCGCCGCCGCGCACGGCACGGGCGAACAGGGCATCGCGGACGCGCTGGCGCGGCTGACCGGATTACCGGTCGCCGTCGAGGATCCGTTCGGCAATCTGCGGGTGTGGTCCGGGCCGGGAAGACCCGACCCGTATCCGAAAGCGCCGCCACAGCAGCGCGAACAACTGCTGCACCGCCTGGCCGCCCACAACGCGCCGCTGCGCGTCCGCGACCGGGTGGTCGTGCTGGTGAAACCGCGCGCCGAGATCCTGGGCACGCTCGCGTTGATCGACCCGGACCACCAGGCGTTCGACGAGCAGCTCTTCGCCCTCGCCCACGGCAGCACGGTGCTCGCCCTGGAGTTGGCGCACCAGCGCGACCTCGCCGAGATCGAGCTGCGATTACGCCGCGAACTGGTCGACGACCTGTTGGCGGGCACCGACAGCGACAGCGCCTTCGCCCGAGCCGAGGCCATGGGTTACGACCTGCGCGGCGAGCACTACGTGGTGCTCGTGCACGGCGACGACAGTGCCCTGGCGGAGGCGGTCGGCCGGGCCGCGACGGTGCTGGATCTGCCGTTTCTCCAAGGCCGCCACGCGGGCATGATCGTTCTGATCACCCAGCGCAGACCCGAACCCGAAGCTCTGCACCACGCCGTCTGCGAGCACCTGGACACCGCCCCCGTGACCATCGGGATCAGCGGCTGCTGCACTCGCCCGGCCGATCTCGCCCGGGCGTTCGACGACGCGCGGCGGGCGATCAACATCCGGCTGCGGTCGCGAATGCCCGACGGCGTCACCGCGTTCGACGAGCTGGGCTTCTACCGGCTGGTCGACGCCGCCCGCGCCGATGGCCAAGTCGAGCGGTTCATGCGGGAATGGCTCGGCACGCTGCTCGACTACGATCGCGACCACCGTGCCGATCTGGTGTACACCTTGAGCCGATACCTCGAATGCGGTGGCAACTACGACGATTCGGCCGCCGCGCTGCACATCCATCGCAGCACCTTGCGCTACCGGCTCGGGCGCATCCGGCAACTCACCGGCTTCGACCTGCGCGATGTCGACACCCGCTTCAACCTGCAAGCCGCCACGCGCGCATGGCGGTTCCTGTCCCTGGTGGCGCTGCCCACCTGACCGACGCGGGGGCGGTGTGACCGACGCAGCGGAGCAGCGCGGCACGACCCGCTCCGGCACGGCCCGACCTGCTCACCGGCGCAGCCCGACCGAATCGCGGCGGCGGTGGCGTGCGTGTCGGCGGACACGCACGTCACCGCCGCCGACGAACCCGGTCAGCCGCTCGGGCTCGACCGGGCCCACCCGCCCGATCAGCCCCTTCGGTGCTCGGGGTCCCGGTCTCGCGCCTGTTCGTTCAGCAGATCGTCGCGCGGAATGCCGTCCGTATCCTGCATTCCGAGGTCGGCCGTGTCGACGGCGTAGGGGTCGATCATCGGCTCACGCCCCACCCTCGTCCGGTCGCCACCGGCCGGCCTGCGCAGCGTCTCGCCCGCGCTGTCCAGATAGGTCTGCATCCGCGCCGTGGCGACCTCGCCCCGCTCCTCGGCTCGTTCCTCCGGCGGGCGGGTCATCTCGGGGCGGGCCCGCCGCTGCTGCGGAACCGGCTGCCTGCCGTAGACGTCCCACGCGGCCTGCTCCGGGTCGATCTGGTAGTGGTCGAACAGTTCCTGCTCGGCCTGCGGGCTGATCTGCCCGTTGTGGTCCAGCTGCGGCGAGGCCTTCACCGCTTCCTTCCCGACCCGCACCCGCAGCGTGGCCGACTCGGGGCGATGCTCGGCACCGGCCAGCGGGACCAAGGCGTCGGCGCTGAACAGGCCGGTGGACACCGCGATCCAGGTCGGTGAGCCGGAATTGTTGTCGACGTAGACCCGTTTGACCTTGCCGATCTTCTCGCCTTCGGGGCCGTACACCGAGCTGCCGATGAGCGTTTCCAGCATTTCAGTCATGGGTTCCTCCGCAGTTCGTCCGTGCGATGCGCAGCCCGACAGAACGCGGGTGTCCACCGCGCGCGCTGAGAAAAGGTTTCAATCGCTTGAGGGTCGATCGGTGGCGTCGGGACCGTCGTCGAGGCGCTGCGTTCTCCGCGCCAGCCGCTCCGGGTCCTCCGCGGATTCACACGTCAGGTACCGGCTGACATCCAGCCGCTGCGTGTCCTGGTCGAGTAGCGATAGACGGTAGGAAACATCGAGCATGACGTGCTCCTGCCCAGTAGTGCATGTTCCCGGCCCCATTCGGGATCGGGAGTGATCAGCTACATCATGGCAACTACCCGGACCTATCCCGATCAAACGTGAGGAAGCCGTTATTTCGCCAACCACCGACACATGGAATAAAAGATAGCAATCTCACAGCTACCTGACCGTTTTCGCCGGGCCGCTCAGCCCGCCGAGTCGGGCATCCCGTGGCCGCCCTTGACCAGCGTCAGAGCGGAGGGCCTGCTGGTGAACCGGAAGTCCTTGCCGCGATGGTCGACTTCACCGTCGGTGGCCAGCGAGACCGGCGCTTCCGTTACGCGCACGTCCACCCGGGAGACCCGGCGGTGCCGATAGGTCGGCGAGTACGCCAGCGTGCCGGTGAACGTCGCGCAGACCAGCCGAAGGCGCGAGAACGGGACGTCGGCGCGCAGGTACCGCACGTCGAGCGTGCCGCCGTGGAGTTCCGGACGCGACATGGGGATCTGGTCGGCGGGGCGATAGGCGCCGTTGCCGACGAACAGCATCCACAGCGCGATGCGGGCGTCGTCGAGGGTGACGTGCAGCGGCTTGGCGCGCAGCAGCACGCGCACCATGGCGATTCCCGCGGCGGGCCATTTGCCGATCCGGCGCTCCCAGCGTTCGCGCACGCGCACGAAGTCGGGATAACCGCCGAGGCTGGCGGTGTTGACGAAAATGCGCTGCTCGACGCCGTCGAACGACACCTCGGCCACATCGACGCGGACGGCTTCGCCCGCCTCCAGCGCGGCGAAGGTCACCGCCGCGTCCTCGACCCCGGCGTCCCTGGCGAAATGGTTCAGCGTGCCACCCGCGAAGACCGCCAGCGGAAGCCGACGCCGGACCGCGTACTCCGCGACAGCGGACACCGTTCCGTCCCCGCCGACGACGCCGAGGGCGACGATGTCCGCACGCCGCAGCAGTTCGTCCATCCTGGTCTCGAAGCCGTCGTCGCCGGTGAGCTCGAGTACCTCGGCGGCGGGCAGTCGGTCCCGCAGGGCGGCGAGCGTCCCGTCGCCGTTGCCCGAGCCCGCGTGCGGATTGCCGATCAGCAGCAGTCCGGCGCCGCCGGGCAGGGGGTCGATGCGACCGACCGGACCGAGTGCGGCGGGTTCGTCGGCGCGCACCGCCCACCACCGCCGGGTGAGCAACGCGACCGCACCGCCGAACAGCGCGCCCGCGATCACGTCGGAGGGCCAGTGCACGCCGATGTGCACGCGCGAATACCCGACCGCGGCGGCGACCGGAGCCACCGCGGCGGCCGCGACGGGAGACTCCAGCGCCAGACCCGCCGCGAACGCGGCGGCCGAAGCCGAATGCCCGGAGGGGAACGACGACGAGACCGGCGGCGCGACCAGCCTGCGCACGAACGGGACGGATTCGTCCGGCGGGCGGCGGCGCGGGAACAGCGGCTTGGCCACGCCGTTGGCGACCCCGCTGGCGATGCCGAGCGCGAGCAGGCCGCGCACCGCGCCGCGCCGCGCCGACCGGTCGCCGGCCACGAACAGGGCCGCCCCGAGCGCGATCCACAAGCGGTTCTTGTCGGCCGCGGTACTCAGCGCCTTCAGCACCCGGTCCGCCGGGGTCGCGCGCACACTCGCACTGCGGTCGACCAGCCAGCGATCCAGGCTGCTCGTCATCCTGGCCACCCCGCCGTCGCGCCCCCGAGTCGAGAGAAACCGCATCGCCGCAGCCTACCGAGCGCTCGGGCGCGAGGTCAGGGCGACCGGCGGCGAAACGGGCGAACGCGCTCCGGCGTGCGGCCGCGCGATCACGCCCGGACAACGCGTATTTTCAGTGAACGGATGTACTCTGATCTCGAACGCACAGCGGCGTCGAGCGGCTACAGGAAAGGGATGATCGACTGATGCAGACACCCCAATCAGCACACACTC
>NZ_BAFS01000184.1 GCF_000308415.1 Nocardia asiatica NBRC 100129
CCCTCCTCGTCGGAGTAGGCGCGGCGGAACGGCTCGATGCGCACCTGCGCGCGCAGGGCGATGGCGTGCACGGGTTCCTCCGCGAGTGCGGCGATGCCGACGCGCGCGGACAGGATCGGCGCGACCGCGTACGGCTCGGGTTTCATCTCGAGCACCGCGAACGTCGTCGAGTACACCGGGCTCATGGCGCACCCCCGCACGACGCGCGCGCCGACGCCTCGGTGAAGAACTGCTCCAGATACCGCCGCACGCCCTGACCGCCGTCGAACCCGCGCCACAGCAGCCGCATCCGGCCGACGAACTCGTAGCAGGCGTCGATCGGCAGCAGCAGGCAGCCCGCCCGCTCGGTCCACCGGTCGGGCACCCGGATGAGCAGCGCCTCCACGTCGGGGGCGAGCACGTCCAGTTCGGGATGCCGCCGCAGGATCGCTTCCCATTGCTCCAGCGGCAGTTCCGATTCCGTAGCGCCCGCGGGCCCCGGATAGAACGCCACCGTCCGGCCCAGCGCGGAGTTGCGGAAGAAGAACGCCAGGCTCACCGGGATCTCCAGCGCGTCCCATTCCGGCTGGCTGATCGCGAAATCCGGGAACGCGAGATACCGGTCCGGCACCGCTCGATACCGCAGCACCGCGTTCTGGTCGACGAACAGCAGATAGCAACCGCGGCACACGCACATCAGCTGCCTGCCTTCGACGTCCACGACGTGCTGGTGTTCGCCGGCGATGGGCTCCGCGCACATCTCACACCGTTCGCCGGGCCGGGCCCTCGGCCCGCGATCGGCGGCGATCCGCTGCAGCGCGCGAAACGGCGTGCTCACCCGCGCACCCCCACCGGCACCGCCACCGACAGTTCACCGGAACGCACGAGCACCGGAAGCGGCTCGAGGTGCCCTTCGCCGTCGACCCGGGCTCCCGCGTGCACCATGTCGTAGTGCGCCCGGCAGGTCGGGCAGCGCAGCACCGCGTCACCGGCCGGGAATCCCACGCGGCGCTCCAGCACCGCGCCCGCGAGAGAGTGGTCGCATCCCGGGCAATGGTCCCGGTAGGCGTACAGCTCCGCGCCGACCCGGCAGGCCAGCACGCTCAGCCCGGCGACGGCGAATCCGCCCACCTCGCCCGCGCTCAGCTCGGCCAGTTCGGGAACCGCGACCCAATTGCCCGAGCGGCGATCGGGCGCGTGTACTCGCGAGAACAGCGAGTCGGCGGAGATCACCCCCGCCGACTCCGTCCGGGCGGCGACGACTTCGATGGACTCGATCTCCGGCGCCGCGGCCCGCACCGCGTCCTCCACCGCCAGTTCGAGCGTCACCGACGACGACGGGCAGCTCCTGCAACTACCCGCCAACTCCAAGCGGACCACGCCGTCGACGATGTCGACCAGGTGGACGTCGCCGCCGTGCGAGCCCAAGTACGGGCGCACGGTATCCAGCGCGTCGCGCACCCGGGTGTCCACGTCGTGCGGGTGCAAGCCGTGCACGAGCAGCAGGCTCGCGACCAGATCGTCGCGGGCCAGCCGCTCGACCTCCGCCGCGTCGAGCAGCCCGACCACGCGGGCCAGTCCGGCGCCGTAGAGTTCGACGAGTTCGCGCACCAACTGCTCGGCGCGCTCGCGCGCGAGCGCACCGCCCGCCGAACTCGCCTCGAGCAAGGTCTCGATGCGATCGCCGGCTTCGCGCCACCGGGATTCACCGAGCGTCGCGTCGTCCTGGTCGTGCGGGCGATCCTCCACCGTCACCTCCGGTCGTCTCGCCCGACGCCTGCTCACTCGGGGGTGAGCGTCTGCGTCGGTGAATGCAGTTTCTCCAGCGTCTTCCCCTTGCCGAGATACATGTGCACGCCGCACGGCAGGCACGGATCGAAACTGCGCACGGTGCGCATGATGTCGATGCCCTTGAAGTGCTCGCGGTCGTTCTCCTCGAAGATCGGCTGGCCCTGCACCGCGTCCTCGTAGGGTCCCGGGGTGCCGAAGCTGTCACGCGGGCTGGCGTTCCACGGCGTGGGCGGATACGGGTGGTAATTGGCGATCTTCCCGTCCCGGATGACCATGTGATGCGACAGCACGCCGCGCACCGCCTCGGTGAAGCCGCAGCCGATGCCTTCTTCGGGGACCTCGAATTTCTCCCAGGTCTTGGTGTGGCCGGCCCGGATCTCCGCCATCGCCTTCTCCGCGAAGTGCAGTGCGCAGGCCGCCGCATAGGCCTGGAAATAGGTGCGCGCGCGGTTGCGCTCGAGGGTGTTGCTGCCGTGCACCGGGATCTTCCACTCCAGCGTGACCGGGCCTTTGAGAGCGGTCTTGGGCAGGTTGATCCGAACACTGTTCCCGGTGGCCTGCACGTACCCGATGTCGATCAGGTTGGCCAGCGCCGTCGCCCACAACCTGGCCAGCGGGCCGCCGCCGGTGTCCAGGGCGAGGTGATCGGTGCCGTCGAACCAGCGCGGCGACATCACCCAGCTGTACTTGTCGTCCAGGTCGCGCTTCTGCGGCCGCGGGTTGGTGTGCTGGTTCCAGGGGTGGCGCCGGTCCACCGGGTTGCCCAGCGGATCGGTCGGGACGAACATCTCCTGATCGGTCCAGTCCTCGTAGTACGAGCTGCCCAGCAGGATGCGCAGGCCGAGGTTGATGTCGACCAGGGAGGTGGTCAGCAGCTTGCCGTCCACCACGACGCCCGGGGTGACGAACATCTTGCGGCCCCAGTCCGCCATGTCCTTGTATTCGAAGTTGCAGACTTCGGGGTCCTGGAACGAGCCCCAGCAGCCGAGCAGCGTGCGCCGCAGGCCGACCTTCTCGTAGCCGGGCAACGCCTCGTAGAAGAAGTCGAACAGGTCGTCGTGCATCGGCACGACCTTCTTCATGAACTCCACGTAGCGCATCAGCCGCGACATGTAGTCGGTCATCAGCTGGATCGTCGCGACCGTGCCCGGGCCGCCGGGATACAGCGTGGACGGGTGCACGTGCCTGCCTTCCATCAGGCAGAACATCTCCCTGGTGACCCGGCTGACCTGCAGCGCCTCCCGGTAGAACTCACCGGTGAACGGATTGAGCGCGCGCATGATGTCGGCGACGGTGCGATAGCCGTGCTGGCCGGCGTGCGGCGCCTCGGTGTTCTCCGCCCTGGCCAGCACGCCGGGGTTGGTCTCGGCCACCATCTTCTCGCAGTAGTCCACGCCGACCAGGTTCTCCTGGAAGATGTTGTGGTCGAACATGTACTCGGCGGCCTCGCCCAGGTTCACCACCCACTCGCCCAGGTGCGGCGGCCGCACGCCGTAGGCCATGTTCTGGCAGTAGCAGGAACAGGTGGCGTGGTTGTCGCCGCAGATGCCGCAGATGCGGCTGGTGATGAAGTGGGCGTCGCGCGGGTCCTTGCCCTTCATGAAGATCGAGTAGCCGCGGAAGATGGACGAGGTGCTGTGGCACTCGACCACTTCCCGGTTGTCGAAGTCGATCTTGGTGTAGATGCCGAGGCTGCCGACGATGCGAGTGATCGGGTCCCACGCCATCTCGACGAGACGGTCCGGCTCGATCGTCCGGTGCGACGGCTCCGGGATGATCTGTGTCATCAGAGATCCTCCTACCAGGTGCGGGTCGCGCCGGTCTCCAGTTTCCGGCCCCGGTGCCGCCAGTGCGGCTCCTTGTCGACCGTGCGTCCGGTGATGTGACGGAGACTGCGGATCACCGATCCGTAGAGCCCCGATGCGGTGGACGAGAACTTCCCGCCGGGCGGTTCGTCCATGAACGGCATGAATTTGTCCGGGAATCCCGGCATGGTGCAGCCGATGCAGATGCCGCCGACGTTCGGGCAGCCGCCCAAGCCGTTGATCCAGCCGCGCTTGGGCACGTTGCACTTGACCACGGGCCCCCAGCAGCCGAGCTTCACAATGCATTTCGGCGAGCCGTACTCGGTGGCGAACTCACCCTGCTCGTAGTAGCCCGCGCGGTCGCAACCCTCGTGCACGGTCGCCCCGAACAGCCACTTGGGCCGCAGCGCGTCGTCGAGGGGGATCATCGGCGCCTGCCCGGTGGCCATGTAGAGCAGATAGGTCAGCGTCTCCGACATGTTGTCCGGCTGGATCGGGCAGCCCGGCACGCAGACGATCGGGATACCCGCCTTGCTCTTCCAGTCCCAACCCAGATAGTCCGGCACGCCCATCGCGCCGGTCGGGTTGCCTGCCATCGCGTGGATGCCGCCATAGGTCGCGCAGGTGCCCGCCGCGATGATCGCCGTGGCCTTCGGCGCCAGACGGTCCAGCCATTCGCTGGTCGTCATGGGCTGGCCGGTGGCGGGATTGTTGCCGAACCCGCACCAGTAACCTTCTTCCTTGAGTTGCTCGTTCGGGATCGAGCCCTCCACCACGAGCACGAACGGTTCGAGTTCCCCGCGGTCGGCCTTGAAGAACCACTCCAGGAAATCGTCCGCGCCGCCGTTGGGTCCGCACTCGAAGTCGATGAGCGGCCAGTGCACGGCGATCTTGGGCAGACCGGGGAGGGAGCCGAGGGCGATCTCTTCGATGCTCGGCTGCGTGGCCGCCGTCAAGGCGACGGAGTCACCGTCACAACTGAGCCCCGCGTTGATCCAGAGCACGTGGATCAACGTTTCTTCGGCTCGTACTGCTTCCTGAGTGGGCATATACCGACACCTTCCGCAGCGGATCACCGGGGGCCGGATCTCGCCTTTCTCGAAGAAGGGGCCACCCCAGAATGTGATCCTGATCACTTCACCTTAAGCGTGCCCGGCGGCATCCTCAAGTGCCGCCGAACCGGCCGCGCAACCCTGCTCGGCCAGCCAGTCGTACCAGGTAGACAGGCCTGCACCGCTGCTGACGGACAGCGGCAGGACCTCCACGCCGGGATGTATCGCACGGATGTACTCCCGGCATCGGTCCAAGTCGAAATCGACATAGGGCAGCAGATCGATCTTGTTCACCAGCACCAGTCCCGCCGCCTGGAACATGTGCGGATACTTCAGCGGTTTGTCCGTACCCTCGGTCACCGAGACGACGACCACCTTCTGCCGCTCCCCCAGATCGAACAGCGCCGGGCAGACCAGGTTGCCGACGTTCTCGACGAACAGCAGCGTGCCCGGCGCGGGATCGAGCGCCTCCAGCGCGCGATAGGTCATCTCGGCGTCCAGGTGACATCCCGCGCCCGTGTTGACCTGCACGACGCGGCACCCGGTGGCCTTGATCCGCTCGGCGTCGAGCAACGTGGCCTGGTCGCCCTCGATCACCGCGATGGGGGTCCGGCCGGACTCGCGGATGGTGCGTTCCAGCAGGGTGGTCTTGCCCGCGCCCGGCGAGCTGGTCATGTTCAGCGCGACGATGCCGCGCTCGGCCAGCCAGGCCCGGTTGCGCTGGGCCAGCCGGTCGTTCTTGGCGAGGACCTTCAGTTCCAGGCTGACCGTCTCGGTGGCGGGCACGTGAACGTGGTCGGTGTCCGGGCAGTGCGCGTGCTCGTGCGTGTGACCGTGCTCGGCCGGATGGGCGTGCTCGTGCCCCTCCGCATGCTGGTGGTCGTGCGGGACGCGAATCAGCGCGGCGGCGTCGTCGCCACACCCGCAGGTTGCGCACATGCCTCACTCACCTCCATGGATCGGATACGCAGTTCGCGCCCGGAACGGATCTCGACATCGGCGCTGCCGCAGGGACACAGCGGGATCGGGTCCGGCAACCGGAACTCCGCGCCGCAGGTCCGGCACGCCGCGGCGCCGGGGATCTCCACCAGGATCAGCTCCGCCCCTTCGGCGAGAGTGGATTCGGCCGCGACTTCGAAACAGAAGCGCATGGCGTCGGGGACGACGGCGCACAGCGCGCCGACCTCGACGGTGACCGAGTGCACCCGCCTACCCGCCGCGTGCTCACAAACGGCGTCGATGACGCTCCGCGTGATGGCCATCTCGTGCATCGCGACCTCGATTCCTCGAGCGGACAATCTAGAGGCTACTCCCGGGCAAACTGGCTGCGGGAGAAATCTCCGATGCGTTGTACGTGGGCATCAACGGCGTCACGCCAGGGACAATATGCGGACGCAGCCGCGGCCGGGATCTCCCTCTGGATCCCGGCCGCCCGGCAGCGAACACCTCGTGCTCACCCACCCGCCCGATGTGTCACACGTGCGCGGCCAGGCCCGCGCGGAGGGGTCAGTCGTGGTCGGCCGTGGTGCGCACCTCGCCGCTGTTCGCGTCGACCGTCACGTCGTACTCCGCCCCCTCGGGCGTGCCGAGGTCGACCTGCCACACCGGGATGCCCCGATCGATGTCGAACTCGATGGACAAGACCCGGCCGCCGGGCACGGCTGCCAGCGCCTTGTCGATGGCCTGCTGCCTGCCGACTCCCGTGTCGGCCGCCGGCGACCAATCCCCGGCGAGCGAGCGGAAGGCGACGGTGTGACCGTCCGGGCCACCGGTGGCGACAGCGGACAGGACGACACTCAGACCGACCACGGCGGCCGCGACGGCCGTGCCGACGATGAGCCAGCGAAGACCGGCGTAAGCGCGGCGGAATACGGTGGTCATGTGGAACCTCCTGCGGGAGAGCTGATCTCGAATGCGTCTACTGTGGCGAATCGAGCTGAAGGCGAGCTGAAGCGACCTGAAGACGGTTTCAGGGTCGGTCTGCCACTCTTGGTGGATGCGTCTGCTGATCGTCGAGGATGAGAAACGTTTGGCCCTCACACTGGCAAAAGGCTTGTCTGCCGAGGGTTTTGCCGTGGATGTGGTGCACGACGGCGCCGAGGGCCTGCACCTGGCGACGACCACCGACTACGACCTGATCATCCTCGACATCATGCTGCCCGGGATGAACGGCTACCGGGTCTGCGCCGCGCTGCGCGCCGCGGGTCACGAGACGCCCGTGCTCATGCTCACCGCGAAAGACGGCGAGTACGACGAGGCCGAGGGCTTGGACACCGGAGCCGACGACTACCTCAGCAAGCCTTTCTCCTACCTGGTGCTGCTCGCGCGGATTCGCGCCCTGCTGCGGCGCCGGACCCGTGGCGGCGCACGGGTTCTGCGCGTCGGCGACCTCACCGTCGACCCCGGCACCCGCACCTGCCGACGCGGAACGCAGGAGGTCACGCTGACCGCCAAGGAGTTCGCCGTCCTCGAGCACCTTGCCGTCCGGGCCGGGGAAGTGGTCTCGAAAGCCGATATCCTCCAGCACGTCTGGGACTTCGCCTACGACGGTGATCCGAACATCGTCGAGGTCTACATCAGCACGCTGCGACGCAAGATCGACGCGCCTTTCGGACGCCGATCGATCACCACAGTCCGTGGCGCGGGTTACCGGTTGGCAGCCGACCTTGGCTGAGCGGAGCAAGCGGGCCTGGTGGCGTTCGGTCCGCGCGCGCACCACGGTGGCGGCGACGGTCGTGGTCACGGTCGCGCTGGTGGCGGCCGGGCTCGCGGTGCTCGCGGTGTTGCGGCACAACCTGGTGGAGAGTGCGAGCTTGCAGGCGGAGACCACCGCACGGGATACGGCGGTCGAGATCGCGACGGCGGGCGACCTCGCGCGGTTGACGCTGCCCGACGCCGAAGACCATCCGGTGCAGGTGGTTTCGATCGACCGCCGAGTCCTGGCGGTCGCTCGCGAGCTGCAGGGTCAACCGCCGATGGCCGACTTCGGACCCTACGCGAAATCCCGCGACGACGAGGACGACGGGGACGAGGAAGAGGACGACGACGAGGACGAGCAGGACGACGACGAGGACGGGCAGAACACCGCGACGCCCGCCGATCCCGCGGCGGCCGAGGCCGAATTCGGCGACGTACGGCTGACGGTGGACGTCGAGGACGGACCCCAGCCGTTCCGGGTCGCCGCACTCCCGGTGACCCTCCCGGGTGGCCAACCCGCCACCGTCTACGCGGGCGCGTCCCTGGAGACCACCGACAGCGCGGTGGCCGACGCGCGGCAAGCCATGCTGATCGGCCTGTCTCCCCTGCTCGTCGTGGTCGCCGCCGTGACCTGGCTGGTCACCCGGCGCGCTCTGCGTCCGGTGGAGGCGATCCGCGCGCAACTCGCGGAGATCATGGACGGCGACCTCTCCCGCCGCGTTCCCGAACCGCGCTCACGCGACGAAATCGCCAGGCTGGCGAAGACCACCAACGCGACGCTCGCCGCGCTGGAGCAATCAGCGGAGCGCCAGCGCCAGTTCATCGCCGACGCGGCACACGAATTGCGCAGCCCGATCGCCAGCCTGCGCACGCAACTCGAGGTGGCGCAGGCGCATCCGGATCTGCTGGAACTGGACGGGCTGATCGATGACACCATCCGACTGGAACACCTCGCCGCCGACCTCCTGCTGCTGGCTCGGCTCGACGCGGGCGAGCAACCGCGATCGGAACGTGTCGACCTGACCGCCCTGGTGCGCGACGAACTGGCCCACCGCGTCGGCGACCGGGTCACCGTCGACGTCGCGGCCCCGGACGAGGCCACCATGGTCACCGGAAGCCGGACCCAGCTGGCCCGCGTGCTGGGCAACCTCGTCGACAACGCGCAGCGGCATGCCGCGAGCACCGTACTCGCCACAGTTGGGCGCGGCGCGGACGGACGGATCGTGCTGTCGGTCGCCGACGACGGCCCCGGTGTGCCGCAGGCCGATCGCGACCGCATCTTTCAGCGATTCGTCCGCCTGGACGACGCACGCACCCGTGACGAGGGCGGGGCGGGGCTCGGCTTGGCGATCGTCCGCGATGTCGTCGAACGCCATGGCGGCGCCATTCACGTCACCGATGGCGCGCCCGGCGGCGCCTGCTTCGTGGTGACCCTGCCCGCGTCCGGTGCGTGAGCCTGAGCCCGACTACCGAATCCGGGACCCGGCGCTCGTCGCCCGCCGAAGCTCGTTCACCGGACGAGGGCGCTGCGCAGCCTGTCGATGACGACTCGGCGTGCGGCCCGCCCTTCGGGCGTCGGCGTCAGGGGGTAGACGTGCGGCAGGCCCGGCCCCTCGTGGTAGTCGACCGTGACTCCCGCGCCGCGCGCCGCGTCGACCAGCAGGCGACTGTCCGGATACAGGATGTCGTCGGTACCGCAGAAGATCGTCAGCGGCCCGAGTCCGCGCAGGTCGGCGGCGAGCGGGCTGACCCGCGGATCCCCGAGCTCCAGCTCGCCCCGCCACCGCTCGATGAGCACCCGGGTCCCCGCGACGCCCAGCCACGGGTCGCGCGGCTGCACGACCGGTATCTCGGGATTGCTCAGCGAGAGATCCAGCGCGGGCGCGATCAGCACGGTGGCCGGCAGTCGCGCGCGATGCTCGTCGCGCAGGACCACCGCGGCCGACAGCGCGATCTGCCCACCCGCCGAATCCCCTGCCAGGCAGACGCTTCCGTAGGTCGCCCGGTGGTCGAGCACCAGCTCCACGAAGCCCGCCACGACCTGCCCGGCGGTGCCGAACGGGATCAGCGGATAGATGGGCACCGTCACGGCCACGCCGGCTTCGGCCGCGATCGAAGCGCACAGCGCCCAGTGCTGCGGCGCGATCTCGTGCACCCAACCGCCGCCGTGCGCGTACACGACATTTCCCCGCGGCTTACGTCCAGTCGGCGCGAGGGTATAGACCGGCCAACCACCGCGGCGCTCCACCGCGATCGTCACATCCGCGCGCAGCCGCCGTGGCGGACCGTAATTGCGGGGCCGGAGGCTCAACTTCCGGATTCGCTCGTGCGCGGCCTCGGCGTCGACGAACACGCGATTGGCCCGCGTCGCTCGCAGATAAGCACGCACGACCTGATTGGCGAAGCTGGGCACCGGATCTCCTCCACTCGGGCACTCGACGGCCGCCGAGTCCTCCCGCACTTCAGGAGGCGATAGTGTCGCAAGTTACGCCAACTCCCGCTGACGTGGGGCGCTCGGTGGCGACCCGGATCCCTGGGCCGACGACGCGACAATCGCCGTCGGCCCGAGCGGGTGACCGCTGATGGTCAGGAGAGTTTCAGGCTGCGCCCGACGATCTCTTTCATGATTTCCGTGGTGCCCCCGTAGATGGTCTGGATGCGGGCGTCCATGTACGCCTTGGCGATCGGGTATTCCTTCATGTACCCGTATCCGCCGTGCAGTTGCAGGCAGCGGTTGATCAGGTCGAGCTGCTCCTCGGTGCTCCACCACTTGGCCATGGCGGCGTCCTCGGCGCTGAGCTTGTTCTCGTTGAGCAGCTCGATGAACTTGTCCACCATCAGGCGCACCGCGGTGGTCTTGGTGGCCAGCTCGGCGAGCACGAAGCGGGTGTTCTGCAGAGCGCCGATCGGCTTGCCGAACGCCTTGCGGTCGCGGACGTACTGGATGGTCATGTCCAGGCAGGACTCCATGGCCGCCGCCGCCATCACCGCGATCGACAGCCGCTCCTGCGGCAAGTTGTGCATGAGGTGGATGAAGCCCATCCCCTCGGTGCCGAGCAGGTTCTTACCGGGCACGCGCACGTCGGTGAAGCTCAGTTCGGCGGTGTCCTGCGCTTTGAGGCCGAGCTTGTCCAGGTTGCGGCCGCGCTCGAAGCCCGGCATCCCGCGCTCGACCACGAACAGGCTGAAGCCCATCGCGCCCTTCTCCGGATCGGTCTGCGCCACCACGATCACGATGTCGGAGTTGATGCCGTTGGTGATGAAGGTCTTGGCGCCGTTGAGGATCCAATCGTCCCCGTCGCGAACCGCTCGGGTCTTGATGCCTTGCAGGTCGGAACCGGTGCCCGGTTCGGTCATGGCGATGGCGGTGATGATCTCGCCGGAGCAGAATCCGGGCAACCAGCGCTGCTTCTGCTCCTCGTTGGCCAGCTCCAGCAGATAAGGCGCGATCACATCGTTGTGCAGCGTGAAGCCGAGACCGGAGTACTGGCCGCGCACCGACTCCTCGGAGACGATGGCGTTGTAACGGAAGTCCTTCACTCCGCCGCCGCCGTACTCCTCCGGCATGGCCATGCCGAGGAAGCCCTGCTTGCCCGCCTCGAGCCAGACCTCTCGATCGACGATGCCCTGTTCCTCCCACTTCGCGTGGTTCGGCGCGACGTGCTGATCGAGAAACTTGCGGAACGACTCCCGGAACAGTTCGTGTTCGGGTTCGAACAGTGTGCGTTCCACGCCAACCTCCTAGTGACCACACCGGCCGATCCACACCGACCAGTCGTTGCCCCATACCGTACCCGGAAGGAGAATCCGTGTTCACTTCTGGGCCATAACCATGGTCTCACCAGGAGCGGCGGCACGGGGCGGGATCAGCGGGCGAGATTCCCGGCAAACGGGCGAGCGTTCCTTTCCACCCGCAGGACCACGCGAACCCAGCCCACCCATTCGCGGGCGGCGAACCGGGCGTTGCCGAAAACCGGCACCGCTGCACCGCCGGGAACAAGGCCGCCGCGGTGGCCTGGCCCCGGGGGCGATCAGGCGCTCATGTCCGCAGCAGGCCCGCGCACCGGTCCGAAAGCGCCGGAGCTCAGCGCTGCAGCCAGCCGCGCACGCGGCCCACCAGGGTGCGTCCTTCGTCGCGCGCCCGTTCGGCGAAGAGGAAGTTCATCTCCTCCTCCAGCGCCTTGCGTACCACGTCGCGGAATTCCGTCGCGGCGGCGTGCATGTCACCGGCGTTGCGCCAGGGCGCCGGGTCGATCGGCGCGCCCGCGGAGAAATAGAAGCGTTCCGGGCGCGGGATGACGGTGGGGCCGACGCCACGGATGAGCGGCGGGGTGAGGTCGCGGCTGAGCCCGAGCGCTTGCACGGTCCAGCGCAGCGGGCGCAGCATCGGATGGTCGCCGTCGACCACGATGTCGTAGGCGTCGTCGACGCCGATCATCGCGACCGGGACGATGGGCGCGCCCGCCTCGATGGCCATGCGCGCGAAGCCGCTGCGCCCCTCCCACTTCAGCAGATACTTCTCGTTCTTGCGGCGGACCGCCTCCCGGCCGCCGCCCGGGAACACCATCACGGCCTCGCCGCGCCGCAGCAGCGCCAGGCAGTTGGACCGGGTCCCGCGCACCGCGCCGTAGCGGTGCAGCAGGTGGCGCACTCCGGGGACGTTGATCAGCACGTTCTCGGCGAGACCGCGGATCAGGCGGCCACGGCGGCGCAGCACCTCGGGCAGCAGCATCGGCGCGTCGATGCCGCCGAGCAGGTTGTGGTTACCGACCAGCAGCACCGGGCCGTCGGCGGGAATGTTCTCCAAGCCGTAGAAGCGCGGGCTGGTCCACGCGCGCAGCGGCGCGAGCAGGGTGTCGATCACCCGCAGATCGGTGTCGGTCAGCGACACCGACAGCGGCGCACCATCGCTGAGCACCGGATCGGCGCTGTCCGCGGCGCCGGAGCGCCGAGCGCGGGAATCGGAGCGGGCGTCCGACATGAACCCTCCTGATGTCGATTCGATGACGATAGCGCAACGAAATCGACTGCGTCGCACCGGATGTGCGCGTCGCACCGCGACACGCCCGATTCGGCCGCCGAAGCGCCTTGCCGGACTGCTCGGCAAGCCTGTCGCGAACCTGCACGTCATCACCCCGCTCGGGTGGCCACACCGCCCCGGCGCGCGGCTGCGGTGTGAACGCGCCCACACCGCCCGGATCGGGCGCGGCTCCGCGTTCCGGACAGTGTCGCGCTGGCCCTTCGCCCGCCCACCCAGCGGGTCGATCGGGTTTATCGAAGGGGCGGACAGC
>NZ_BAFS01000183.1 GCF_000308415.1 Nocardia asiatica NBRC 100129
AGACCCTCGCGCTGGCCGTCCCCGCCCCCGACGGGTCCGTCGAAGTCGCCGACGTCCACGCCTCCTTGGTGGACCTGCCGACGCTCGCGGAATCGACGGTCGAGCACCCCGGAGAGTCGATGCGCACCTGGCAGCGGCTCGTGCGCGCCCTCCTCGCCGATCCCGCCGCGCAGCCGACCGAGGCGGACGCCGACAGCCTGCCCATCGCCGGGCATGCCGTGCCGGACGCGTCCGGCACGGCGATCGTCTCGGCGCCCCGCGCGCTGGGCGTCCTGCACGACACCGAGGCCGTCACCGCGGAGCTGCGGGGGACGCTGAAGACTCGGCTGCGGCCCTACCAGGCCCGTGGAATCGGCTGGTTGCGCGAGACCGTGGCCGCGCACGGCGGTGCGGTGCTCGCCGACGAAATGGGGCTCGGCAAGACCGTGCAGACCATCGGCTTCCTGCTCGACCGCGCCGAGGCCGGGGCGCAGCTGGTGGTCTGCCCCACCTCACTGGTCGGCAACTGGGCCCACGAGATAGGCCGGTTCGCCCCGGGGCTGCGGGTGGTCGTCTGGCGTGGCGGTGACGTGGACGCCGACGCCGCGACGGTCGTCGTCACGGGCTACCCGGCGCTGCGGCTGCACGGACGGCACCTGGCGCAGCGGAACTGGGCTACGGCTGTCTTCGACGAGGCGCAGGCACTCAAGAACCCGAGGACCCAAGTCGCGAAGGCGGCACGCGCGATCGATGCGGCCGCTACCGTCGCGCTGACCGGAACGCCGGTGGAGAACCATCTCGACGAGCTGTGGGCCTTGCTGCACCTGGTGGCGCCCCGATTGTTCGGGCATCGGACCCAGTTCCGGCGCCGCTTCGTGCGGCCGATCCACGAGGGGTCGGCAGCCGCCGCGGCGCGGTTGCGCGACGCCATCGAACCGGTCGTGCTGGCACGCACGAAGAGCCAGGTCGCCGCCGCGCTGCCCGCGAAGATCCACAGCGACCTGCTCTGTGACCTCACGACCGAGCAGGAGCGGCTCTACGACCAGCTCCTCGAGCGGGCCGTCGACGACGGATTCGGCGCGGGGATCGAGCGCCACGGCCGCGTGCTGGCGGCGCTGACCGCCCTCAGGCAGGTGTGCAACCATCCCGGATTGATCACCGGCGACCTGGGCGAGCTGGCCGGCCGCTCCGGAAAACTGGACCTGTGCACCGACATCGTCGCCGCCAACCTCGAAACGGGCAGTCCCACCCTGGTTTTCACCCAGTACCGCCAGACCGGTGAGCTGCTGGTCCGGCATTTCGCCGAACAGTTCGGGATGGCCGCCCCGTTCTTCCACGGCGGGCTGACGCAGACCGAGCGCGCGGCGATCGTCACCCGGTTCCAATCCCAGGACGGACCTCCGGTGCTGGTACTGAGCCTGCGCGCGGCGGGCACCGGCCTCACCCTGACCCGCGCCGCCGACGTCGTCCATTTCGATCGCTGGTGGAACCCGGCCGTGGAGGCGCAGGCCTCCGACCGGGTGCACCGGATCGGCCAGACCCGCACGGTCACCGTCACCACGCTCACCTCGACCACCACGGTGGAAGAGCACATCGCGGCCATGCACCACCGCAAGGCGGCGCTGCGCGACCTCGGCGACGCGGCGGGCATCGCGGCGCTGGCCGCGCTGGACGACGACCAGCTGATCGAGGTCCTGCGCCGCAAGAGGGAGAATTGATGGCGGACAACGAATTCGGCTACACCGTGTGGGGCATGGACTGGGTACGCCTGGCCGAGCCGCTGCGCCAGACCCGGCCGGACCCGCTGCTGCCCCGCGCGCGCAGCATCGCCCGCAACAACGGTGTGCAGGCCACCGTCGAAGGAGGGGTGGTGCGGGCCACCATCCACCGCGGCGGTCAAGCCTCGCTGACGCACGTGGAGGTGGCGCCGCTGCCCCGCAAGACGATCACGGCCATCGCCGCTGTCGTGCCGGACCCGACCGTGCTGACCGACGACATGCACCGCGCCATCGGCGCGGCCGGAGTCTCCGTCGCACCGGTGCTCGCGGGTACCGACTGCTCCTGCCCGGCCCGCTCGGCACGGTGTGTCCACGTACTCGCCGTCTACTACGAGATGGCGCGGCAGATCGATGAGTACCCGCGGCTCGCCCTGGCGATCCAGGGCTACTTCGCCGCCGCGCCGCAGGAATCCGACGCGTCCGCGCCACCGGCGCGATGGACGCCGATCAGCGCGCTGGATCCAGAGCGGTTCTTCACCACGACGCCCGGGTGAACGGCCGGACCGCGTTCGACGTGGCCGGTGGTCCCAGCCGCTTTCGTACACGGCCCGCCACTTTCACGATCGGAGCCACCGTTCGGTGTGCTTCGAGGGCACCGCGCTGCGACCTCCCACCGGTCACCGACCGGAGCGGCCCGAGATGCGCTCGTACCGGCAGCAGGGCCCGGACCTCACTGCGGCCGTCGAGCCCGGAAGCGGAAGCTCGAAGCGCCGGTGTCGATCTCGACGTCGGTGAAACCGATCCGGCGCAGCCGGTCGGCCGCGGTCTCCGGTGGGACGGGCACGCAGGTGTCGCCCAGGTGGATGAGCCGGAAGAGCCGGCCGTCGAGTCCGTCGCTGCCCGCGAACACGCCGCCAGGGCGCAGTACCCGCAGGGCTTCGGCGAACAACGCGTCCTGCCTGCCGGGCGTCGGCACGTGGTGCAGCATGGTGAAGCACACCACGGAGTCGAATCCTTCTGCGGGCAGGGGCATGTCGGCGCCGTCGCCATCGATGACCGTCATCGCCGCGCCTTGCCGCTCACGGAGCCTGGCGGCCAGCGCCGGATCGATCTCCACCCCGGTGAGTGTGGAAGTCCGGGCCAGCAGCGCGGAGACATTGGCGCCGTAGCCCGGGCCGATCTCCAGTGTCTCGGCGCCGAGTTCCAGACCGGACAGCGCCCACGGCACGATGCGCGTCGCGCTGGCCTTCTCCCACATCGAGGAGCGGCACAGCAATCGGTGAAATGTGTTCATCGCCATGCCTTCGACGCTAGGAACGGATCACGCCCGGCACGACAGGCTACGGTGACAAACTGTGTCGCAGAACGGCCACGCCGTGGTCCACCCCGTCCCACCCGGCACGACCGCCATGGTGTTCGGGACCGGTGTGCTCCCCGCGGGCCACTGGTTCGATCTGCACGAACATCCGCAACACCAGATCGCTTGGGCCGCACGGGGAGTCCTCGCGGTCGAGGTGGGCGACAACCGCTGGGTGCTGCCGCCGACCAGAGCGCTGTGGATCCCCGCAGGCATCGCCCACCGCACCGGCACCGGCGACGGCGCGGCGATGCGTGGCATCTTCCTCGATCCCGGCCGGTGCCCGGTCGCCTTCGGCGCGCCGACCATGCTGCGCGTGAGCCGGCTCCTGCACGAACTGTTCGACCTGCTGACCACCCCCGACACCGCTCGGCAGCGGCGCGAGCGCGCCGAGGCGATGGTGTTCGACCTGCTCGAGCCGGTCGAGGTGATCCCGATCGGCGCGCATCCGCCCATCGATCCGCGGGCGCGGCAAGTGGCGGACGCGCTCGCCGCCGATCCGTCCGATCCGCGCACGCTCGCCGAGTTCGCCGCCCACGTCGCCGTCAGCCCGCGCACCCTGGCCCGGTTGTTCGTCGCCGAGACCGGGCTCGGCTTCGGTCGATGGCGCACCCAGATCCGGCTGGCCGCTTCGCTGCCGCTGCTGGCCGCTGGGCTGCCGATCGCCCGGGTCGCGGGCCGGGTGGGCTACGCGACGCCGAGCGCTTACGTCGCGGCGTTCCGCCGGGCGGTCGGGGTTCCGCCCGGACGGTATTTCACCGGCTGATCAGGCGTTGGTGCCGCTGTCCACGGTGAGGAACGCGCCGGTGACGCTGCGGCCGGACGGACCGGCCAGGAAGGCCACCATGACCGCCACGTCGTCGGCGGCGCCGAAACGGCCGAGGGCGGTCAGGTCGCGCTGCTGCTGCGCGTGCGCGCCGTCGCCGGGGTTCATGTCGGTGTCGGTGGAACCGGGCTGCACCAGGTTCACTGTGATCGCGCGCGGGCCGAGCTCACGAGCCAACGCCTTGGTGAAGCCGTTGAGAGCGGACTTGCTGAGGTTGTAGAGCGCCAGACCGCCGAACGGCGCGTGGTCGGTCAGGTTGGTGCCGATGCTGATGATCCGCCCGCCCTCGGTCATGTGCGCGACCGCGGCTTGCGCCCCGACGAACGCGGCGCGGGCGTGCACGTTCAGCGCGTTGTCGATCTCGGCGACAGTGAACTCCTCGAACGGCTTGGCCGGGAAGATCCCCGCGTTGTTCACCAGGATGTCCAGCCCGCCGAGCTCGGACACGGCGCGATCCACCGCCGCGCGCACCGCCGCGGCGTCGGCGCTGTCGGCCTGGATCGCGACGGCTCGGCGTCCGAGCGCCTCGATCGCGTCCACCACCGTCTTCGCCTGCCCCTCGGCGTGCTGGTAGGTCAGCGCGACGTCCGCGCCCGCCGCGGCGAGGCGGCGCGCGATCGCCGCTCCGATACCGCGACTGCCGCCGGTGACCAGCGCGACCTTGCCCGTGAGGTCCGACATCGGTACTCCTCCAAATTTTGTGTCGATCGATACATAAATAGCCAAGCGCATCGGCCGCGGTGCTGTCAAGAGGTATATTTAACGATCGACACAGAAAGGTGTGGCATGGCTGAACGGGGACGACCGCGCGCCTTCGACCGCGCCGAGGCGTTGCGCCGCGCCATGGAGGTGTTCTGGGAGCACGGCTACGAAGGCGCGTCGATGAGCGACCTCACCGCCGCGATGGGCATCAACTCCCCCAGCGTGTACGCCGCGTTCGGCGGCAAAGAGGCGCTGTTCCGCGCGGCAATCGAACTCTACGGACGCACCGACGGCGGTTACACCGACCGCGCGCTGCGCGAGGAGCCGACCGCGCGAGCGAGCATCGAAGCCATGCTGCGGGACAACGCGGCCGCCTACACCGAGGAGAACAAGCCGCACGGCTGCATGGTCGTGCTCGCCGGTTCCACCTACACCACCCGCAACACGAGCGTGCGCGACTTCCTGATCGAAAAGCGCCGCGAGACGACCGACGACATCCGGCACCGGCTCGATCGCGGCATCGCGGAGGGCGATCTGCCCGCAGGCACCGACACCGCGGCACTGGCCGGCTTCTACACCACGGTCCTCTACGGCCTGTCCATCCGAGCCCGGGACGGCGCGACGCCGGCGGAACTCACCGCGTCCATCGATTGCGCCATGGCGGCTTGGCCCGCCCCGGCCGGGTGACCCGGACTATTTCCGGCGCAACGCGGCGATGCGCTCACCGAGCTGCTCGGCCGAGGCCAGCGCGGTAGGCGGGCCGCCGCATTCCCGGCGCAGTTCGCCGTGAATCACGCCGTGCGGTTTTCCGGTGCGGTGATGATGCATCGCTACCAGGCTGTTGAGTTCGCGTCGCAATTCGCCGAGCCGATCGGCGGTGGCGACCCGCTCCGCGGCGTTCGCCACCTGCGGCCCGGGGTCGGAGACGGGCGCGGGAACGCTCCGCTCGGAAACTTGCTTGGCCTGCCGCTCGCGCAACAGCGCGCGCATCTGCTCGGCGTCCAGCAGTCCCGGTATCCCCAGGTAGTCCGCCTCCTCGTCGCTGCCTGCGAACGTCGCGGTGCCGAAGGACGAGCCGTCGTAGATCACCTGGTCGAGTTCGGCGTCCGCGGCCAGCGCGACGAAGGACTTCTCCTGCTCGCCCGGCTCGTCCTGCTGTTTGTTCGCCTCGGTCAGCAGTTCGTCGTCCAGGCCGTTCTTCTCGCGATGCGGCTTACCGATCACGTGGTCGCGCTGCAACTCCAGCTGCGCGGCCAGGTCCAGCAGCACCGGCACCGAGGGCAGAAACACGGTCGCGGTCTCGCCCGGCTTCCTGGCGCGCACGAACCGCCCGATAGCCTGCGCGAAGTACAACGGCGTGGAAGCGCTGGTCGCATAGACCCCGACGGCCAGGCGCGGCACGTCGACGCCCTCGGACACCATGCGCACCGCGACCATCCAGGGCTGCGCGCTGTTGCTGAACTCGGCGATACGGCTGGAGGAGGCCGGGTCGTCGGAAAGCACCAGCGCGGGCTTCTCGCCCGAAATGTGTTCCAGCAGTTCGGCGTAGTCGCGGGCACGGTCCTGGTCGGTGGCGATCACCAGCCCGCCCGCGTCCGGCATGCCGGAGGCGCGCTTCTGGCGCAGTCGGATGTCGGCGGCGCGCAGCACGGCGGAGATCCAGTCGCCCGCCGGGTCCAGCGCGGTCCGCCAGGCCCGGGCGGTCTGCTCGGCGTTGAGCGGCTCACCGAGACGCGCGGAGTACTCCTCGCCCGCGCTGTCGCGCCAGTGCGCCTCACCGGAGTAGGCCAGGAAGACCACCGGCCGCACCACGCCGTCGGCGAGCGCCTCGGCGTACCCGTAGGTGTGGTCGGCGCGGGACTTCGGGAAACCGGACTCGTCGGGTTCGTAGACGACGAACGGGATCTGGCTGTCGTCACTGCGGAACGGGGTGCCGGTCAGCGCGAGGCGGCGGGTGGCGTCGCCGAACGCCTCGGCGGTCGCCTCACCCCAGCTCTTGGCGTCTCCCGCGTGGTGGATCTCGTCGAGAACGACCAGCGTCCTGCGGTTCTCGGTGCGCACACGGTGGCGGAAGGGATGCGCCGCGACCTGCGCGTAGGTGACGACGACACCGTGGTAGTCACCGGAGGTGCCGCCGGTGGAATTGGAGAACCGGGAGTCGAGCGCGATGCCGGCGCGCGCCGCCGACTGCGCCCACTGGTGCTTGAGGTGTTCGGTCGGCGCCACCACGGTGATCTGGTCGACGGTGCGGTCGGCCAGCAGTTCGGCCGCCACGCGCAGCGCGAACGTGGTCTTTCCCGCGCCCGGGGTGGCCACGGCGAGGAAGTCCCTCGGCTTGGTGGCCAGATACTTCGTCAGCGCGCGTCGCTGCCAGGCGCGGAGGGAGCCGCCCGCGGCGGTCCCCCTTGCTCTCGAATCGCCCGGCGTCTCCGCTTCTCCCGCCACAGCGGCGCCACCCGACCCAGTCACGCAGACGACCCTAGCGGCCGGGTCCGGCGTGTCGCCAAACCGACGCGGCGTGCGCGACGGGCGTCACAGGCCGTCGGCCGGGACGCTGGGAGTTCACCGGATGCCCACCGACACGTCGCGTCCGCACGCCGATACCGATCGCCGAAGTGCGCGATGCTGTATGCACGATGACAGATCACCGCGCCCTCCCGGGCGATCCGCCGCGGCCCGACACACCGTCGCCCCGCGGCGTCGGCGTGCGTAGCGGGACGTGGACCGAGCGGGCGAGCGGGCGCGCAGCGGAGGCGAGCCGGCGGGCCGGCGCGCTGATCGCGCGGGTGGCGGTGAAAGCCTGGGCGGATTCGATCTTCGCCAAGTCGGCGGCGGCGGCGTTCTGGCAGACGCTCTCGCTGGCGCCGCTGCTGCTCGGCGTGCTCGGCAGTCTCGGTTACGTCGGCGGCTGGTTCGGTCCGGACACCGTGCAGATCGTCGAATCGAAGATCATCGCGTTCAGCCAGGACCTGTTCAGCGCCGGCGTGGTGACCGACCTCATCGAGCCGACGGTGCAAGACGTGCTCGGACGCGGTCGCGGCGCGGTGGTCTCGGTGGGCTTCGTGCTGTCGTTGTGGGCCGGATCGTCGGCGATGGCCACCTTCGTCGACTCGATCGTGGAGGCCCACGACCAGCAGGACGCCCGGCACCCGGTGTGGCAGCGCATCTTCGCGCTGCTGCTGTACGTGCTGTTTCTGGTGGCCGCGGTGTTCATCCTGCCGCTGGTGGCGCTGGGGCCGACGCTGATCGGCCGGGTACTGCCCACCGCATGGCGGGCGACCGGCCTGCAACTGCTGGATTTCTTCTACTACCCGGGCGTCGGCCTGCTGCTCATCGTCGGGCTCACCACCCTGTACAAGCTGGCGCTGCACACCTCGCTGCCCTGGCACCGGCTCTTCGGCGGGGCACTGGTGGCGGGGGTCTTCTTCATGGCGGCCAGCGACGTGCTGCGCCGCTACCTGTCCTGGGTCACCCGCACCGGCGTCACCTACGGTGCGCTGGCGACGCCGATCGCGTTCCTGCTGTTCACCTTCTTCCTGGGCTTCGCCGTGATCCTCGGCGCGGAGTTCAACGCGGCGGTGCAGGAGTTCTGGCCCGCCCGCGCGACGCGCATGGAGCAGGTGAAGGAGTGGATCGCCAACCAGGTCAGGGGCGAGGGCGGCGCCGACGAGGACGCGGCCGACCGCGACGAGACCGGCCCGGTGGCGGACGACGCCGCACGGGCCGCGTTCGACCTACGCGCGGCGCCGTCCTCCGGGGACGTATCCGCGTCTCAGTCGCCCTTGCGTAGGCCGTCGTAGACCTTCTTGCACTCCGGGCACACCGGAGAACCGGGCTTGGGCGAGCGGGTCACCGGGAAGACCTCTCCGCACAGTGCGACCACGTGGGTGCCCATCACGGCGCTCTCGGCGATCTTGTCCTTCTTCACGTAGTGGAAGAACTTCGGGGTGTCGTCGCCCGTCGTCTCGTCGGTCGTCGTATCCGGGCGAACCATGGTGTCGGTGCTCACGGGTTCCATGATGCCGCATCCAGGAGATGCCGGGCCGACCACGGCATACATCACTGTGGCGAATCGAGAGCCGACCACCGCCATGTGCGCGGACGGACCGCGAGTGGAAGACTCGGGGGTATGCAGCAGAACGGCGATTCCTCATCCGCCGACGGCCGCGACCGCGAAGAGCACCCGGACGTGACGATGCCGACGCAGCCCCGCCGTTCCCCCGGATACTTCCCCGGCAGTGACGACAGACACCCGGCGCTGATCACCGAGGCGGCGCCCTCGCTGGAGGACCAGCACCGCGCTCGGGTGCGCCGGTACACCATCATCATGGCGTTCCGCATCCCGTGCCTGGTTCTGGCGGCGATCGCCTACAGCGCCTTCGGCAATCCGCTGGTGTCCATCCTGATCCTCGTCGCGTCCATTCCGCTGCCCTGGATCGCGGTGCTGATCGCCAACGATCGCCCGCCCCGCCGCAAAGACGAGCCCAGCCGCTGGGACCGTCAGCGCACGGCCATCGAGTCCCGATCACACAAGGCCATCGACGGCTGACTCCTGCTCAGCGCTGTTTCCGCGCACGCGACGGACACCGCGAGCGCCCGTTCCGCGCCGGGCTCACGTCCCGTCGGTGGCCGGGGCGCGGCGGATGACGGCCGACAGCACGGCCGCCGCGGCGCACAGCCCGCCCGCCAGATACCAGGCCAGGTCGTAGCCGCCCTGCACATCACGGATGACGCCGGCGCCGGTGGCCGCCACCGCCGAGCCGATCTGATGGGAGGCGAACACCCAGCCGAAGGCCACCGGACCGTCGGCGCCGAACAGTTCCCGGCACAGCACGACCGTCGGCGGCACGGTGGCCACCCAGTCCAGGCCGTAGAAGACGATGAACACCCACAGACTCGGCCGCGTGTCCGGCCCGAGCAGCATGGGCAGGATCAGCAGCGACAGGCCGCGCAGCGAGTAGTAGCCGATCAGCAGATAGCGCGGGTCGATCCGGTCGGTCAGCCAGCCCGACGCGACGGTGCCCGCCACGTCGAAGACGCCGACGAGGGCGAGCAGGCTCGCCGCGGTGGTCGGCGGCATGCCGTGTTCGTGCGCCGCACTGACGAAATGGGTACCGACCAGGCCGTTGGTCGACGCCCCGCAGATCGCGAAACCACCCGCGAGCAACCAGAAGCCGGGCCGCCGGGCGATCGTCCCGAGCACGGTCAGCGCGCGTGAAGCGCCACCGGCGGCGGGCACCCGCAGCCCCGCCGTGCTGTCCGGCGCCGCGCCGTAGGCTCGCACCCCGAGATCGCTCGGATAGTCCCGGATGAACAGCAGCACCAGCGGCGCGACGGCCAGCGCTGCCCCGGCGACGATCAGGGACGGCGCCCGCCAGCCGTGCGCGGTCGCCAGCGCCGACACCAGCGGCAGGAAGATCAGCTGGCCGGTCGCGCCCGCCGCGGTGAGCACGCCGGTCACCAGACCGCGCTGACGCACGAACCACCGGCCGGTGATCGTCGCGACGAACGGCATCGACATCGACCCCACGCCGATCCCGACCAGCAGACCCCAGGTCAGCACCAGGTGCCACGGCCGGGACATGAACACCGTCAGCCCGCTCCCCGCGGCGACCAGCAGCAGCGCGCAGGCCACCACCCGGCGGATGCCGAAGCGATCCATCAGCGCCGCGGCGAACGGCGAGATCAACCCGTAGAGCAGCAGGTTCAGCGACACGGCCGTCCCGATCGTGCCGTGCGACCACCCGAACTCCTGGTGCAGCGGGTCCATCAGCACACTGGGCACCGACCGGAAGGCGGCCGCGCCCAGCAGCGCGACGAAGCCGACGGCCGCGACCGGCCACGCGGGGTGCACACGCCGGCGCGGCCTGGAGTGGAGCTGCACCGGGCCCGGCGTTCGAAGTTCGGTCACCGGCTGAGCTTGGCGGAACTATGCCGACGCAACGAGTGGCTGGAATGCCATATGTCATCAAATTCGCGCCATTCGCGGCGGCCCCGGTATTTTCTCGACAAGGCGGGCACGCGTCCCTAGGGTCGCAGGGAGCCTGCGGCGCCACGAGCACCGTCGCGGGCCACAAGACAGGAGTGAACATGATTCGGTGGATCTGGGTCTTCCTGGACCGCCCGACCCAACGCTTCGACGATTGCGCCGAATTCTGGTCCACGGTCACCGGCACCCAGCTCTCCGCGCGGCGGGGTGTGGACGACGAATTCCTCACCTTGTTGCCCGACCCCGCGCTGTTCGCCGCGGCGAGCGTGAAGATGCAGGCGGTGACCGGTCTCGGCGGTGTGCACCTCGACCTGGACGTCGACGACATCCCCTCCGCCGTTCGCACCGCGCTCGACCTGGGCGCCGAGCTGGTCGCCAACCACCCGGACTACGCCGTGCTGCGGTCCCCCGGCGGCCAGACCTTCTGCTTGACTCCGAGCGGGCGCGCCACGAGCACGCCCGCCCCCGCCGTCCGGGCTCCGGACGGCACCTTGTCGCGTCTGGACCAGGTGTGCCTGGACATCGGCTCCGACGACCACGAGGTGGAGACCCGTTTCTGGACCTCGCTGACCGGTTGGACGTTCCAGCCCGGCAGGCGGCCGGAATTCGCCCTGCTGCGCGACACGCAGCGCCAGCTCCCCGCGCAGTTGCTGTTGCAGCGCCTCGGGGAGAACCGGCCGACCAGCGCGCACGTCGATCTGGCCGCGGGCGACGTCGAAGCCACCGCCGCCTGGCACGAGTCGCTCGGCGCGACCGTGGTGCAGCGGCACGAGCACTGGATCGTGCTGAGCGATCCGGGCGACGCGCTGTACTGCGTCACCGGCCGCGATCCCGGCGGGATCTGACCGGCGCGGTGACACTGCGGGCACCTGATCTGCGCCCTCGGGCCGCGGTGGCAGAGTACCGGTGTGCCTACGAATCGACCGCCCACCACCGGATCGCTGCTCACCGCGCTGTGCCCGGACCTGCGCGCCGCGCTCACCAGGGTGGGTTACGACGCCGACACCTTGCTCGCGGCACTCGGCGACGCGCACGCGGCGTTGAGCCGGTCGGAGCCGGTTCCGGTGCGCCGCGCGGCGCGCGCGGCGGGTGAGCTGGGCACGCTGATCCGCCTGCTGCTGCTCGGCGATGCCGTACCGGAGCGGGAGGTGGCCGCGGCGCTCGCGCCGGTGCCGCTCGACCGCGCGGTCGCCGCGGGCCTGCTGGACCGCGACGGCGACCAGGTACGGGCGGCGCTGGACCTGCGTCCGCTCGACGCGGGCTCGGGCACCAAGTGGATCCTGTCCGACCTCGACGATTCCATGCGACGGCGCACGCTGACCGAAGATCACGTCCTGGGCGTGGGCCACGCTTCCCTCTCGCTGCTGCGCGCGACTCCCACCCGCCCGGTCGGGACGGTGCTCGACCTCGGCACCGGTTGCGGCGTGCAAGCGGTGCATGCCGCCTCCTACGCGCAGCGCGTCACCGGCACCGACGTCAACGCGCGTGCGCTGTGGCTGGCCGAGGCGACCGCGGCGCTCAACGGCCTGGAGGTCGAACTGGTGGAGGGCTCCTGGTTCGAGCCGGTCCAGGGCAGGCGCTTCGACCAGGTGGTGGCCAATCCGCCGTTCGTGGTGGGTCCCGCGCGCGTCGAGCACACCTACCGCGATTCCGGCCTCGCGCTCGACGGCGCAAGCGAATTGGTGATCTCGCAGGCCGCGGGCCTGCTCGCGCCCGGAGGCACCGCCGCGATGCTCGCCGCCTGGGTACATGCCGAGGACGAGGACTGGCGCGGGCGCGTCTCGTCCTGGCTGCCCGCGCACGGAGTGGACGCCTGGGTGGTCCAGCGCGACGTCGCCGACCCCGCGCTGTACGTGGGCACCTGGTTGCGTGACGCGGGCTCGGACCCGCGTGACCCCACCGCCCAGGCCCGTGCGGAGCGGTGGCTGGACGCCTTCGAGGCGGCGCGCGTGGAGGGAATCGGGTTCGGGTTCGTCTATCTGCGCGCCATCGAAGGGCCGACCGAGCTGCTCGCCGAGGATCTCACCCACGGTTTCGACGATCCGCTCGGCGACGAGGCCGTCCGGTATTTCGAGCGCTCGGCTTGGCTGCGCGCTGTCGCCGGTGACGAAAAAGTTGCGTGGACTTCACGTTTCGTCGTGGAACCGGCGACCGCGTTGGAGCGCGTGTATCTACCCGGCGCCGACGGATGGGCCCCCGAGGTGGCGCGGCTGCATCGGGGCGACGGGCCGCGCTGGCAGCACGAAGTGGATGAGGCCACAGTCTCGCTGCTGGCGGGAATGCACGCCGACGGCCTGCCGTTGTACGAACTGATCGAGCTGCTGGCGCTCGCCCACGGATCCGAGGAGGTGAGCGCCCAGTTCGCGACCGACGCGTTGTCCGTGGTCACCGGATTGGTGCGGCACGGACTCATCCGGCCCGTGTGATCCTGCACGGCAGCCGTGCGCCGGTCGGTGCAGGTCCTGGCCGGGGAACGTCCCGTGTTGCGGTGCTTCTCAGGAACTTCTCAGACGTTCGAGGCGAAAACCGCTGTTCAGAGCGGTTTATGCCAGCCGTGACGGGGAACTTTCTTTCTGTCGGGTCCGTTGATCGGAGTGAGACACCACCGACAGGAGGCAAGTCATGACAAGCCCCGCCACCACTCGTGTGCGCACCAGCGATTCGGACCTCGACGCTCAGAGCCCTGCCGCCGACCTGGTACGCGTGTACCTGAACGGGATCGGCCGCACCGCGCTGCTCACCGCTGCCGACGAGGTCGAGCTGGCCAAGCGCATCGAGGCGGGCCTCTACGCGCAGCATCTGCTGGAAACCGGCAAGCGACTGTCGGCCACCCGCAAGCGTGATCTGGCGATCATCGTGCGCGACGGTCAGGCCGCCCGGTCGCATCTGCTGGAAGCCAACCTGCGCCTTGTTGTCTCGCTCGCCAAGCGTTACACCGGCCGCGGCATGCCGCTGCTCGATCTGATCCAGGAGGGCAACCTCGGGTTGATCCGGGCCATGGAGAAGTTCGACTACGCCAAAGGCTTCAAGTTCTCCACGTATGCCACCTGGTGGATCCGTCAGGCCATCACTCGCGGCATGGCCGACCAGAGCCGCACCATCCGCCTGCCCGTCCACCTGGTCGAGCAGGTGAACAAGCTCGCCAGGATCAAGCGCGAACTGCACCAGCAGCTGGGCCGGGAGGCCACCGACGAGGAACTGGCCACCGAATCCGGCATCCCGGTCGACAAGATCTCCGATCTGCTCGACCACAGCCGTGACCCGGTGAGCCTGGACATGCCGGTCGGCAACGACGAAGAGGCCCCGCTGGGCGATTTCATCGAGGATTCCGAGGCCACCTCGGCCGAGTCCGCCGTCATCGCCGGTCTGCTGCACCACGACGTGCGCAGCGTGCTCGCCACCTTGGACGAGCGCGAACAGCAGGTCATCCGGCTGCGTTTCGGCTTGGACGACGGCCAGCCGCGCACGCTGGACCAGATCGGCAAGCTGTTCGGTCTCTCCCGCGAGCGGGTGCGTCAGATAGAGCGCGAGGTCATGTCGAAGCTGCGTAAAGGCGAGCGGGCCGATCGGCTCCGCGCCTACGCCAGCTGATCATCCCCGGCGCCGGATGCTCCCGAGCAGCACCGGCGTCGGCTGGGTGACCCTCCCGCCGGGTCACCTTTCCGCGCCGACCGGTGACCGCGCGTACCCGTCTCCTCCGGGTATTGTGCGAGCCGGTCGGCGGTGTCGTACTTCCCCCCTTTCCGCCGTGCCGGGCTCAGCCTTCTTCCACCGCGATGTCGTATTTGACGGTGTCGCCTTCCACCGAGGTCACCGTCAGTTTCACGTTCAGCGTGTCGGCGCCCGCGGTCAGCGTGCAGCGCATCGTGGTCCCCTCCTTGCCGGTGAGATCGCCGGGACAATCGATCGAATCGGGTTGCTGACCGACCTTCTCGGTGAGCGAGTCCTTGACCGACTTCTCCAGATCGGCCTCCTGAACCTTCGGAGTGCCGACGCTGACCGAACACGCGGTGAGTGCCGCCGCGAGCAGCGATAGCAGAGCAACACTTCGGATCTTCATGGCGAGTGGGCCTTTCTTTCGGACGAACCTGGCATCCCCACATCGCGGTGACAGCGCTCGTCCGTTATCGGACATCCCAGGTGTGACCTGTGCGAGCCGACGTCGCAGCCGCGCCACACCCGCCCACGGCAACCGGCGCGGCGATCCCGATGACGCTCAGCCCAGTCGGCGCGGACCGGTGTCGAAACGGCTCGGCTCCGGGCCGATCCGACCGCGCGCGTAGATGATTTCCGCCGAGGTCGGTGAGGCCAGCACCGGATCGAAGGCCAGCTCGCGCATTTCCGGCAGGTCGTCGAACAAGGCCGAAATACGCTGGGCGAGTTCGGCGAGGGCTGCTTTGTCCACCTGCGGACTCGCCGGGGTGCCCGACAGCAAAGGCGCGGCGCGCGGCGCGTCGATCAGAGCCGTGGCCTCGTCGGCGGTCAACGGCAGTGCCCGATAGGCGCGGTCACCGAGCAATTCGATGATCAGTCCGGACAGACCGAACTCGATCACCGAACCGAACGACGGGTCGTCCTGCACGCGCAGGATGCATCCCACGCCTTTGGTCGCCATCTTCTGGATGTGCAACACCGGGTCACCGCACAGCTCCGCCAGGTCGACGTACGCCTGCCGCACCGCTTCCGGCCGCCACAGATCGAGCCGGACCCCGGTGAGATCAGGCCTGCGCCGCCACAATTCGCCGGTCGCCTTGGCCGCCACCGGATAGCCGAGTTCCTCCGCGGCCGCGACCGCCTCGTCCGCGGTGCGCACCTCGCGGAATTCCACGACCGAAATGCCGTAGCAGGCCAGCAATTCCACCGTCTCGAGATCGGTGAGCCGGCGTCCGCCGGAACCCGCCATCCAGTCCGCCACCAATTGGCGCGCGCGGTCGGTGTCGATCCCCTGCGGCCGCACCACCGGCGACACCGGTCTGGTTCGCCATTCGGCGTATCGCCGGACCCGGGCCAGCGCGCGTGCGGCGCGTTCGGGATCGGGATACGACGGAATCGACCCGTGCACCGCCGTAGCACCCGGACCGCGCACCGCGAGCAGGTTCGGGATTCCTTGCTCGGCGACGAACGTGGTGAGGATCGGCTTTCCCGCCTCGGGCACAGCGGCCGCCGCCGCCCGGATCGCGTCGGCGAAACCGGCGGTCGGCAGCGGCACCGGGGGAGCGAAGACGACGATCACCGCGTCGGTCTCCTCCGAACGCAGGGCCTCGACCAGAGCGTCCAGGTACGCACCCGGCGTCGCCTGCGGGCCGAGGTTGACCGGCTCGCCGACCGCCAAGCCCTCACCGCGCGCCGCGTCGAGGGCCAGCCAGTTGAGCGCCGTGCTGTTGCCCACCACGGCCAGCCGCTGGCCGCGCGGCAGTGGCTGATAACCCAGCAGAGCCGCGCAGTCGAAGAGTTCGGAGATCGAGTCGACCTGGACGATGCCCGCCTGCGCGAACAGATCCCGCACGATCGAGCGATCCATGTCCCCCGCGGGCTGGACGGCGGAGCGGCCGCTGCTCACGGCGACGATCGGTTTGGTGCGCGCGACCCGGCGCGCGATCCGGGAGAACTTGCGCGGATTGCCGAAGCTCTCCAGATACAGCAGCACCACATCGGTGTCGGGATCGCTGTCCCAGTACTGCAGCAGGTCGTTGCCGGAGACATCGGCGCGATTACCCGCGGACACGAACGTCGACAAGCCCAGATTGCGCGCCGCCGCCTCCCCCAGGATGGCCGCGCCCAAGGGCCCGGATTGGCAGAAGAACCCGATCCGCCCACGCCCGGGCAGCACCGGAGCGAGGGTCGCGTTCATGGCGACCGCCGGATCGGTGTTCGCGATGCCGAGCGCGCTCGGCCCGACTACGCGCATCCCGTGACCACGAGCGGCGGCCACGAGTTCACGTTCGGCCGCCAGACCCCCCTCGCCGGTCTCGCCGAAGCCCGCGGTCAGTACCACGAGTCCTTTGACGCCTTTGGCCATGCAGTCGTCGAGCACCGACCCGATCGCCGCGGGCGGTACCGCGACCACAGCGAGATCGACCTCGTCGGGGATCTCCCGGACTGTCGCGTATGCCCGCACTCCCCGCACCGACTTGCGGTTCGGGTTCACCGGGAACACCGGCCCCTGGAACAGACCCGACAGCAGATTGGCCAGCAGCGCGCCGCCGACCCGCCCGGTCGCGGGGGTGGCGCCGATCACCGCCACCGACCGCGGGGCGAGCAGATTGCCCACACTGCGCGCCTCCGAGGCCCGTTCGCGCGAATCGCGCACCGACAGCAGCGCTTCGGTGGGGTCGATGGCGAACTCGAGATGCAGGACCGATCCGTCCCTGCTGCGCTCCACTTGATAGCCCGCGTCGCGGAAGACCGTCACCATCACGGTGTTCTCCGCGAGCACCTCGGCGACGAAGGTCTCGATCTTGTTCTCGGCGGCGGCGCCGGCCAGGTGCTCGAGCAGGATCGAGCCGAGCCCGCGGCCCTGATGCCCGTCGGCCACCACGAAGGCGACCTCCGCCGCCCGCGGCCCGTCGCGCTCCAGCAGTTCGTAGCGGCCCACCGCGACGATCGACTCGCCCAGTTCCAGCACCAGCCCGACCCGATCGTGGTAGTCCACGTGCGTGGTGCGGTACAGGTCTCTGGGCGAGATCCGCGGGTAGGGCCCGAAATACCGGAGGTACCTGGTGCGATCGGACAGTGCGCCGTGGAACTCCTGCAGCGGCTCGGCGTCGGCGGGTGTGATCGGACGCAGCCGGACGACGCCGCCGTCGGAGGCCAGCACGTCGGCGAACCAGTGCTGCGGCGGCGGGGGCGGCGCGGCGGGAGCGTCCGGGGTGTCGGGGAAGTCAGTCACGAGGATCCTCCGGGTCGAGACCTAGCAACCCGAAAGTCGCTCGGCGGGTGGCCAGCACGGCCATGTCTACGGCGCGTTGGGCACGGTCGATTCGCGCGTCACCGGTCTCGCCGGTGCCGCCGGGGCCGTCCCACGGACGGTAGGCGACGTCACCGCCGTCGCCCATGGTGCGCGGCGGGTCCGCCTGCGGCGCGGCCGCGCGGATCGTTTCGATCCAGTCCTGCGGAATCGGCGTCGCCGGATCGACGGTGCGGTCCAGCGCGGTGGCCAGCAGGTGCGTCCAGGCCCGTGGCACGACGCGGACCAGGCCGTATCCGCCGCCGCCGACGGCGAGCCAGCGTCCTTCGGCATAGCGGTCCGCGAGGTCGCGCATGGCGCGGAACGCCGCTCGCTGGCCGTCCACGGTGAGTTCCATATCGGCCAGTGGGTCTTCGCGGTGCGTGTCCACCCCGCACTGACTCACCACGATCTGCGGACCGAACGCGGCCAGCGCGCCCGGCACCACGGCGTGGAAACCTCTCAGCCACTGCGCGTCTCGGGTGCCGGGCAGCAGGGGCAGGTTGATCGACGTGCCTTCCGCCGCGCCCGCACCGGTCTCCTCCGGCCACCCCGTGTTGGGCCACAGCGTGGCCGGATGCTGGTGCACCGAAATGGTCAGCACCCGGGGGTCGCCGTAGAAGGCCCGCTGCACGCCGTCGCCGTGGTGCACGTCCACATCGATGTAGGCGATCCGGTCGAAACCGTGGTCGAGCAGCCAGGAGATGGCCACCGCCGGGTCGTTGTACACGCAGAAGCCGGACGCCGAATCCGCCATCGCGTGATGCATGCCACCGCCGATGCTCACCGCTCGCTTGGTGCGGCCCTCCGCGATCTCCTTGGCCGCGGCCAGGGTGCCGCCGACGATCGTGGACGCGGCCTGGTGCATCCGCGGGAACACCGGGTTGTCCGGGGAGCCGAGGCCGTAGGGCGCGGCGACGGGCGAACCGATCGGCGGCACGGCGCGTTCGACCGCGTCGAGATAGTCGGGCGTGTGGATACGCAGCAGATCAGGACGTCCCGCGGCGGCGGGTTCCAGCAGTTCGACACCCTCGAGCAGTCCGAGACTTTCCGCCAGCGCCATGGTGAACTTCAAGCGCGCCGGCTTCATCGGATGCTCCGGAGTCCAGGCGTAATCCAGGAACCGCTCGGTCCAGACGACGGTTCCGGACCGGCTCGACCCGGGCGAGATCGGCGCCCGACGTTCGCCGCGCGGTGCAGTGGCCATGATCGCAACGCTAGCGGGAAGCAAGCAACCCCGCGAAACGTTCCTATGCAGTACAAATACAAGAAAGTCCGCTCACGGCCGCCTGCCGTGCGCCGATCGGGTCGCCGCGATGCCGCCGGAGACGTCGTGCGCAGCGTGGAGCGACACGATCCGGCACACGGGGGCGCCGTCGTGCGTGGGTAGAATTCGTGCCGACGAAGGGGTAACAGGTGAAGGATCTGGTCGACACCACGGAGATGTATCTCCGTACCATCTACGACCTCGAGGAGGAGGGCGTGGTGCCCCTGCGCGCCCGGATCGCCGAGCGCCTCGAACAGAGCGGCCCCACCGTCAGTCAGACCGTCGCCCGGATGGAACGCGACGGCCTGCTGCTGGTCGCCGGAGACCGTCATCTGGAGCTGACCGAGAAGGGGCGCAGCATGGCCGTCGCGGTCATGCGCAAGCACCGGCTGGCCGAACGGCTGCTCGTCGACATCATCGGCCTCGACTGGCAGAACGTGCACGCCGAGGCCTGTCGCTGGGAGCACGTGATGAGCGAGGACGTCGAGCGCCGCCTGGTCGAAGTGCTCAATCATCCCACCACCTCCCCCTACGGCAACCCCATCCCCGGCCTGGACGAGTTGGGCATCATCCCGCCCGCCTCCGCCGACGAGAAGCTGCTGCGCCTGTCGGATCTGCCGCACGGCCAGTTGCACGCGGTCGTGGTGCGCAGGCTCGCCGAGCACATCCAGACCGATCCGGAGGTGATCGGCCGCCTGCGCGAGGCGGGCGTGGTGCCCGACGCTCGCGTCACGGTGGAGACGAAGCCGGGTTCGGTCGTCATCACCGTGCCCGGCCACGACGGTTTCGAATTGCCCGACGAGATGGCGCACGCCGTCCAAGTGAAGTTGGCCTGATACGTGAAACTTCTGGTTACAGGTGGCGCGGGCTACGTCGGTGGCGTGTGCGCGCAGGTTCTGCTGGAAGCCGGCCACGAGGTGGTCGTGCTCGATGATCTGTCCACCGGCAATGCCGAGGGCGTCCCTTCCGCCGCCCGGTTCGTCGAGGGGGACCTCGCGGAGGCCGCGCCGCAGCTGCTGGCCGCCGAAACCTTCGACGGCGTCCTGCATTTCGCGGCGCAGTCGCTGGTGGGCGAGTCGGTGCAGCAGCCGGAGAAATACTGGCACGGCAATGTCGTGAAGACGTTCGAACTGCTGGAGGCGCTGCGGCGCACGGGAACGCCGCGCCTGGTGTTCTCCTCCACCGCGGCGGTCTACGGGGAACCGGAGCAGGTGCCGATCACCGAAGAGGCCCCGACCCGTCCGACCAATCCCTACGGCGCGTCGAAATTGGCCATCGACCACGCCATCACCTCGTACGCGGTCGCCCACGGATTGGCCGCGACCAGCCTGCGGTACTTCAACGTCGCGGGCGCCTACGGCGGTCTCGGCGAGAACCGGGTGGTGGAGACGCATCTCATCCCGTTGGTGCTGCAGGTCGCGGCCGGGCATCGCAAGGCGATCTCGGTCTTCGGCACCGATTGGCCCACACAGGACGGCACCGCGGTCCGCGACTACATCCATATCCGCGACCTCGCCCAGGCCCATCTGCTGGCTCTGGCGACCGCGGAAGCGGGCACCCATCGGATCTACAACCTCGGCAGCGGTACCGGCTTCTCCGTGCGAGAGGTGATCTCGGCCTGCGAGCGTGTCACCGGCCTGCCGATCACCGCGCAGGACGCCCCCCGCCGCCCCGGCGACCCGGCGACCCTGATCGCGTCCAGTGCGCGCGCCATCACCGAACTCGGGTGGCGCCCCGAGCACAACGACCTCGACGAGATCGTCACGGACGCATGGGATTTCTTCCAGTCGCTCGGGCCGCGCGCGCACAGCGCGCAATAACCGGCCCTGAGGGTCCCGAGTCGACCGAGCGTCGGCTCGGGCCGGATCTCCCGTACCGGCCCACCGGCGCCGAGATCGCCGCGGGCCGGTGTGACCGGACGAAGCAACGCGCGCCCCGGCGCCGTCGGAGCAAGGTGCAGGGTCAGCGGGCCGCGTACCGCACGGGCGGTTTCGGAGCCGACGACCCGCTTTCACGACGGCGACCGATCGAGGTCGACGCCGAGGCCTGCGGCGGTGCGGTAGCCGCTGTCCGCGAGGCGACGCAGTTGTTCCGGGCGCATGCCCAGGCGCAGCGAGGTATCGAGCAGCATCGCCATCGGATGTCCCGGATCCGCCGCCAACGCGGCCTCCAGCGCGATGCCGGCCAGCGGGCCGTCGCCGCGGACGTAGGCGCTGTAGCCCAGCAGAGCGGCGGCTTCGGCACGATCCGTGCCGGACAGCGCGCGGGTCAGCGTGACCCACAGGGCCTCTGCCGCATCGGCGTGGTCGCCGACCGCCAGCGCGAACATCACGTCTCGTACCGATCGATCACGCAGGGCGACAACGATTTTCGCGAGTTCGGCGGCCATCGGCGCGGCACCCGAGGCGGTGTTGGCGATCTGCCACAGCACGTAGTCGAGCGCTTGCCTGCTGTATCCGATCGGATCACCGCGCCGCGCGGCCCGGGCGGCGCGCCCGCGGGCCAGGGTGAGCGCGTCCTCCATGTGCGCGGCCACCTCGGCCCGAAGGACCGGGTCCAGCGCGATCAGATCGGTGAGTTCGGAGCGCGAACCACGGATCGGCCTGCCGTCGAGCACGTGGGTCAGCGCCACCAGGGAGGCGGCCGGATCCCGGAGCACCCCTCGTCGCTCCGGTCCGGCCAACGTCCACCAGCGCTGTCCAGCGGCGATCGCAGGCACCGCCCACACTCCGCCGAGCGCGATGTCACCGGCGGCCAACCGCCTGCCGAGCGAGCCGACCAGCACGTCGAATCGTCCGGACGCGCAGCCGTGCCGGTCGCCGCCCGCGCGCGGCGCCACGGCGCGATCGTCGACGACGACCGCCAGCACCTCGGCCGCCTCGTCATGGGCGCAGATCCGCGCGACCGCGGCGGCCAGTGTCGCGCCTCGCACGCGCCGCCCGCCGGGCGAATCCAGGTCGAAGCGCACCACCGCGTCGACCATCGCCCCGTCGGCAACCCCGGGCCGCAGCACCAGCACGACCACCGATCGTTCCGGAGTGAATCCCAGCATCGCGGGCACGGCGGCGATCAACTCCCCCGGATCGGACACGCGCACGGCATGATTCATGCCCCGGAAGGGCGGAGGATCGTCGCGACACCGGATATGCCGAGCCGGCCCTCCCCTACTTCCCTTGCTCCGTTCTCCCGTGATCGCGGCGGAAACCGGTCTTCGCGCGACGACGCCGGGCGTGACCCGGCCCTCCTCGGCAGGGGAGGTCGACGCGCGATCAGCACGGTGGCACAGCCGGGATGCGTCGTTGTCGTCGGCATCCCCGCCGTCGACCGGATCAGGGGCGGGAAACGGAGTGGCGGAAGTGGTCATGCTCCGACGATGCGACTCGGCGATCTCCGCCCTCGGACAACGACCTGGCGATTCCCCTCGTCTGGGGAATTCGCCTCGCGCTGTGCACGACTCGCCTACCGGTCACGTATATCGCGATCGAGGTCGGTGGCCCCTGCTACGGTGCCGCCGGGGCCGACTGTCCCGCCGCCCGTTTTCATCTCTCCCGCACTTTACGCACAGCAGTCGCGAACAGCGCATCCAATGCCGCGGTATCCGGTTCGCCATCGGCGAACGACATGTACGTCACAGTGATCCGCACGTCATCGATCTGCCCGGCGTACGTGCGCATGGACTGGGTCAGTCCGGCTCCCCCGGACTGGGGCCGCACGGTCCTGCGCAGAGACAGGGCGTCGTCGGCGTCGATCGGCGGCGGCGAATCCAGCTCGGTCGTCACGGTCGTGGTGGCGCCCGCCCGGCTCACCCGCACCGACTCGCACTGCCGCGTCCTGGCGCGCAGCGACGTCAACGGCTCGCCGGTGCGGGTCAATTCGACGGTCAAGGTGGCGCGCGTGACGTCGTCCGTGCCGACCGCCATCGCCGTGCGGTCGGGTCCGAAATCCTGGTGCGGCGGCGCGCACCGGCTGGGCTGGACGTCGGCGCCGCGACCCATGCCGTCCAGGTCGCCCGCCGCCTGGGCCACGGCCTCCTGGGGCAGCACCACCGCCGTGTACGGCGGCGGGAACTGGGCCGGATCCGGCAGCAGCGTCGGTAGTTCGGCGCTCACGTGCCGAGTCACCGTGGCCGGGGCCGATATGACCGGCCGCCCCGGCACCGTCGACCCGCATCCTGCGAGCAGTACCGCGCAGGCGACCGGCGCCACCCAGCCCCACCGCACACGCGTCGAATCCGCCACGGTCACATCCCCACTGTGCCAAACTCCCCGGGCCCAGCCTGTGATGCCACGCCGCCGAGCCGGGAATGCGCGGGCCACCGATGCTGTTGCCTGGGAGTACGGGTCGGTGTCCGGCCGTGCGCGATGACCGTCATCGGCATGGGGGACAATGGACGGTGGTCCCCGGTTCGGGCGACTGCTCGTCGCGTGCCACCACCAGGGGTGGCGAACGATCGGGCAGCCAACCACACTGGCGCGTGCGGTGCGCGTCCGGGCCGCAGGATCTGCGCAGGAAGGAGTACGCGATGGACTACGAGTCGCGAATGTACGAATTGGAGTTCCCCGCTCCGCAGCTGTCGTCCGCCGACGGCGCGGGCCCGGTCCTGGTGCACGGACTGGAAGGTTTCACCGACGCCGGGCACGCGGTGCGGCTGGCAACCACGCACCTGCGCGAAAGCCTCGAAAGCGAGCTGGTCGCCTCGTTCGACGTGGACGAGCTGCTGGACTACCGCTCGCGGCGTCCGCTCATGACGTTCAAGACCGATCACTTCTCCGATTACGCCGAGCCGGAGCTGAACCTCTGGGCGCTGCGCGACACCGCGGGGACCCCGTTCCTGTTGCTCGCGGGCCTGGAGCCCGACCTACGCTGGGAGAAGTTCACCACCGCGGTGCGCCTGCTGGCCGAGCAGCTCGGCGTGCGCCGCAGTATCGGCCTCAGCGCCATACCGATGGCGATTCCGCACACCCGCCCGCTCGGCGTGACGGCGCATTCCTCCGACCGCGACCTGATCTCCGACCATCAGCGGTGGCCGGGCGAACTCCAGGTTCCGGGCAGCGCGTCCTCGCTGCTGGAATTCCGCATGGCCCAGCACGGTCACGAGTCGGTCGGTTTCTCCGTGCACGTCCCGCACTACTTGGCGCAGACCGCCTACCCCGAGGCCGCGCAGACGCTGCTGGAGAACGTCGCAGACAACGCGGGCCTCGAGTTCCCGCTGGCCGCGCTCGGCGAGGCCGCCGCCCGAGTACGCGAGCAGGTCAACGAGCACATCGCGGGCAATGCCGAGGTGGAGACCGTGGTACACGCCCTGGAGCGGCAGTACGACAGTTTCGTCACCGCACAGGAGCGGCAGTCGAGCCTGCTGGTCGGCGACGGCGAGTTGCCCAGCGGCGACGAACTGGGCGCCGAGTTCGAGCGATTCCTCGCCGAACAGGGCCGCTACGACGGCGACGAAGAGAACGAGCAGGACTGATCCCGCGGCGGTCGGGCCCTCGACCGCCCCTGCGCGCGAGGCCGTAGGGTGGTCGGAGTGGATCTGACCGAACTGCTCGACATCCCGGGAACCGACGCCGACGCACTGTACGAGTCTTTCGGGATGTGGGCCACCGAGCAGGGCACCCCGCTCTATCCGGCGCAGGACGAGGCGCTGCTCGAGCTGGCATCCGGTTCCAACGTCATCCTCGCCACCCCCACCGGCTCCGGGAAGTCGCTGGTCGCCGTCGGCGCACATCTGTTCGCCCTCACCCAGGGGCTGCGCACTTACTACACCGCCCCGATCAAAGCGCTGGTGAGCGAGAAATTCTTCGCTCTCTGCGAGGTGTTCGGGGCCGAGCGCGTCGGTATGGTCACCGGCGACGCCGCGGTGAACCCGGAGGCGCCGATCATCTGCGCGACCGCGGAGATCCTGGCCAACCTGGCGCTGCGCGAGGGCGCGGACGCCGACGTCGGCCAAGTCGTGATGGACGAGTTCCACTTCTACGCCGACCCGGATCGGGGCTGGGCGTGGCAGGTCCCGCTGCTGGAACTGTCGCGCGCCCAGTTCCTGCTCATGTCGGCCACGCTCGGTGAAGTCGACTTCTTCGCACGTGATCTGGAGCGCCGGACCGGACGTTCCACCGCGATCGTCGCCGGCACCGAGCGCCCGGTGCCGCTGAGCTTCTCCTATGCCCGCACCCCGATCACCGAGACCCTCGAGGAACTCGTCACCACCCATCAGGCCCCGGTGTACGTCGTGCACTTCACCCAGGCCGCCGCCTTGGAGCGCGCGCAGGCGCTGACCAGTGTGAATTTCGCGAGCCGCGCGGAGAAGGACGCGATCGCCGAGGCTCTGGGCGAGTTCCGTTTCGCCGCCGGTTTCGGCAAGACGCTGTCGCGGCTGATCCGGCACGGCATCGGCGTCCATCACGCGGGCATGCTGCCGAAATACCGGCGGCTGGTGGAGCGTCTCGCCCAGGACGGCCTGCTGAAGGTGGTGTGCGGCACCGACACCCTCGGCGTCGGCATCAACGTCCCCATTCGCACGGTGCTGCTCACCGGCCTGACCAAGTTCGACGGCGTGCGCACCCGCAGGCTCAAGGCCAGGGAGTTCCACCAGATCGCGGGCCGGGCCGGCCGGGCGGGCTACGACACCATGGGCACCGTCGTCGTGCAGGCCCCCGAACACGAGGTGGAGAACACCCGTTTGCTGGCCAAGGCGGGCGACGATCCCAAGAAACAGCGCAAGGTGCAGCGGCGCAAACCGCCGGAGGGCTTCGTCTCCTGGAGCGAGGAGACTTTCGACCGCTTGGTCGCCGCGCAGCCGGAGCCGATGGTGTCGCGTTTCACGGTCACCAACGCCATGCTGCTGAACGTCATCGCCCGGCCGGGCAACTGCTTCACCGCCATGCGCCACCTGCTCGAGGACAACCACGAGCCGCGTCCGGCCCAGCGCAGGCACATCCTGCGCGCCATCCGGCTCTACCGCGCGCTGCGCGACGCCGGGGTGGTGCAGCAACTGCCGGAACCCGACGAGCAGGGCCGCCGCGCCCGCCTGACCGTCGACCTGCAGCGCGACTTCGCCCTCGACCAGCCGCTGTCCCCGTTCGCGCTGGCCGCGCTGGACCTGCTGGACAAAGCGTCCCCGAGTTATACCCTCGACGTGGTGTCGCTCATCGAATCCACGTTGGAGGATCCGCGCCAGCTGCTGATGGCCCAGCAGCACAAGGCGCGCGGCGCGGCGATCGCGGAGATGAAGGCCGACGGCATCGACTACGACGAGCGGATGGAACTGCTCGAAGAGGTGACCTGGCCCAAGCCGCTGGCCGAGCTGATCGAACCGGCCTACGAGACCTACCGTGCCGGGCACCCGTGGGTCTCGGAGTTCGCGCCCGCCCCCAAGTCGGTGGTGCGCGACATGATCGAGCGCGCCATGACGTTCGCGGAGCTGATCTCCTTCTACGAGCTGGCCCGCTCCGAGGGCGTGGTGCTGCGATACCTCGCCGACGCCTACCGCGCGCTGCGGCGCACGGTGCCGGAGTCGGCGCGCACCGAGGACCTCGACGACATCACCGAATGGCTCGGCGAACTCGTTCGTCAAGTGGATTCGAGCCTGCTCGACGAGTGGGAGCAACTGACCAACCCGGGTGCGGAGACCGACGCCGACCAGGTCGCGTTCGGCGCGGAGACGGTGCGCCCGATCTCCGCCAACGAGCGCGCCTTCCGGGTTATGGTCCGCAACGCGATGTTCCGCCGCGTCGAACTGGCCGCGCTGCGGCGCTGGGACGACTTGGCCGCGCTCGGCCCCGGTCCGGACTGGCCAGCGGCGCTCGCGGACTACTACGCGGAGTACGAGCGGATCGGCACGGGCCCCGATGCCAGGGGCCCCCAGTTGTTCCAGGTGGAACGAAGACCCGGGTTCTGGCACGTGCGGCAGGTGCTGGACGACCCGGCGGGCGACCACGGCTGGTCGATCGACGCGGTGGTCGATCTGGCCGAGTCCGACGCCGCGGGCGAAGTGGTCTTCGACGACGTCACCGTGGTCGCAGGCTGAGCCCGCATCGCCTGACGGTCCCGCATCAGCACAGGTCAGCAGCTCCGTCACGCGATAGGGACAGGGTCCCGCGACCGCGTGGCGAACCCAGGTTTGGACGGATTCGTTTCTGGGTACGGGCCGCTGATACTCTCTCCCCCGCTGCCCAAGCGAAAGATCAACTATGCCCGAATCGCCGTACCTTGTCATCCATCCCGAGCGTGTCCGCCGAAATTTCCGCGCACTCGCCGCCGCCCTGTCCACCGACACCGGCGCCGCGACGAGGATCCGTTTCGCCGTGAAGGCTGCTCCGGTGCCGGAGATCGTGCGCCTGCTCGACGAGGAAGGCGCGGAATTCGACGTCGCCAGCATCGGTGAAATCGATTTGTGCCTTGGGCTGGGCGTGGCGCCGGAGCGGTTGTGCTACGGCAACCCGATCAAGAAGGCCGCCCACATCGCCCGGGCGTATGCCCAGGGTGTGCGCCGGTTCGCCTTCGACACCGAAGACGACCTGCTGCGCATCGCCGAGCACGCGCCCGGCTCCGAGGTGGAGTGCCGCTTCCTCGCCGCGGCGCCGGAGTCGCGCACGCCGTTCGGCACGAAGTTCGGGTGCAGCCCGGGTGAGGCGTTCCGGCTGCTGGTCCGGGCCAGGGATCTCGGGCTGATCGTCGCCGGACCGTACTTCCACGTCGGCTCCCAGCAACTGGATCCCGCCTCGTGGCGGATCGGCATCGAGCAGGCGGGCCGCATCGCGGAAGCGTTGGCCGACAAGGATGTTGCCGTCGGCTCCGTGAATATCGGTGGCGGACTGCCGATCTCCTATGCCGATCCGGCGCCCGAACTGGGCGAGATCGCCGCGGTCGTCGAGCAGGCGGCGGCCGAATTCCTTTCCGATGAAATCGGATTGGTCGTCGAACCGGGACGGGCACTGGTCGGTTCGGCGGGCACGATTCACGCCGAGGTCGTCGGCGTCCGCACCGCGCCGGACGGCCGGCGCTGGGTGTATCTCGACATCGGCCGCTACAACGGCATGGCCGAGACCGAGAACGAGTACATCGCCTACCGGTTCGTCACCGACCGGGACGGCGATCCCGTCGACGAGGCGGTGGTGGCCGGTCCGACCTGCGACGGCGACGATGTACTGTATCAACGCACGCGAGTCCTCCTACCGACCACGTTGCGAGCCGGTGATCGCGTTCGAATCCTCGACACCGGCGCCTATACCGCGAGTTATTCGTCGGTGTCCTTCAATGGTTTTCCGCCCTTGACCGTTCATGTCTCGGGCGCTGAGCGAGAGTGAGTTTGCCCATGACGGCGGAATTCACCGGTTGGCATGTGCTGGCCGAGTTCGGTGGTGTCGACGCGGACCTCTGCGACGATCTCGAACGACTCGAATCGGCGTTGCGTGAGTCTCTGATCGCGGCGGGCGTCACCATCTGCGATGTCGTACACAAGAAGTTCGAACCGCAGGGGGTGACCGTCCTCGCGCTGTTGTCGGAGTCCCACGCCTCGATTCACACCTATCCGGAGTCCGGCGACATCTTCGTCGACGTCTTCACCTGCGGCAGCATCGGCGCCGGCGCGTCGAAAGCGGTCGAGCTGCTGCGGGACGCGTTGGCGCCCAGGGATGTTCGCATGCAGGTCATCCGGAGGGGACACGGCAGCCAGCGGATCGAGGAGCCGGTGGGCGCGGGCCTGACCCGCATCTGGGACCTGCACGAGGTGATCGTCGACACGCACACCCCGTTCCAGCACATGGTCATCGCGCGGACCGAGCAGGGCATCAGCCTGTTCTCCGACGACGACCGCCAGTCCACCGAGTTCTCCCAGCTGACCTACCACGAGGCGATGATGGTTCCCGCCTTCGCGCTGGCCGCGCGGCTGGACAAGGTACTCGTCATCGGCTCGGGCGAAGGCGTGGCCAGCCAGATGTCGGTCGCCGCGGGCGCCACCCACGTCGATCACGTCGACATCGATCAGCTCGAGGTCGAGTTGTGCGCCCGGCACCTGCCCTACGGCTACACCAGTGACGAGCTGGCCGCCGCGGTCGCGGGCGAGGGGCCGATCACGGTGCACTACGCCGACGGCTGGGACTTCCTGGCCGCGGCCGCGCAGGCGGGCACCCGCTACGACGTCATCGTGATCGATCTGCCGGACGAGCGCGTCGAGGACGCGCAGCACAACCGGCTCTACGAGGCGGAGTTCCTGTCCCGATGTCGCGCGCTGCTCGCGCCCGGAGGCGTGCTCAGCGCCCAGGCCGGTTGCGCGACGATGTGGCGCAACGAGACACTGAAGCGGTCCTGGGAGCGTTTCCACGACCAGTTCGGCACCGTCGTGCACTACGGCAGCGACGAGCACGAGTGGTCGTTCCTGTTCGGTCTGGTGGATACGATCGACGACCCGGTCGCGGCCATGACCGATCGCCTGGCGCGGCTGCCCTACAAGCCGGAAACCATCGACGCGCGAGCGCTGGTGCGCGGCGCGATCGAACCGCACGCCCTGCGGGTCTAGCCGACGCGCCCGAATGCGCCGGTTCCGATCGGGACCGGCGCATTCGGCGTTTGTCACGCGGTCACAGGCGCGCCGGGTCCGCGGGCGGCTGGTGCGGCCGCTGCGATGCTGTCGCCGTCTTCGGCTCCTCGCCGCCGGGCCCGAACACCATGCCGTTCTTCCACGCGCTGCGCTTGAACATCGCTGCAACGGGGTCGCGACGAACGTGGTGACCGTCGTCATGACGGCCAGCACGGTGTACAACTCCGGGGCGATCAACCCGGCCGAGAACCCGACGTTCAGTAGGACCAGCTCCATCAGTCCGCGCGCGTTGGCCAGCGCGCCCATCGCGCCGGCCCATGCCCTGCGAGCGGGCGACGAGCCCGACGGCGCCGAACTTGCCCGCGCACGACACCACCAGCACCACCACGGTCATCGTCAGCACCTCGGGCTCGAAGATCAAGCCGAGCTCGGTGTTCAGACCGGTGTAGATGAAGAAGGCGGGCAGCAGAAGATAGCCGACCAGCGGCTCGAAGCGCGCGCGGATCCGGTCCAGCAGCTCGCCGCGCGGCATGACGATTCGAGATTTCCAGCAGTGTCGGCACCGCAGCTCCCCTCCGTCGAGCTGTATTTGTCGTACCTGGACCTCGGCCGCGGGCGGAAACGCAGCGGTTCGCGCTGACTTCTTCGTTGGCGAGTCTCCGCGGAATCGCGAGTCAGGAGCGCTGCTGCTCGCGCCAGCGCTCGACATCTACCCCGCCGACGCCCCAGTTCGACAAGGGCACCTCATCGATCACGACGTACGTGCTCGCGGGCGCCTTGCCGAGCACGTCGTGCAACAGCTCCGTGACGCCCTTGATCAGCCGCGCCTTCTGCTCGCGGGTCACGCCTTCGTCGGTGACTTTGATGTTCACGTATGGCATGTCAGGCGGCCCTTCCCGAGATGAACCCGCCGTCGACGGGCAAGATATGTCCGGTCGTGAATGCGGCGTCGGCGAGATACACCACCGCGGCCGTGGTCTCCGCGACTTCCCCGATGCGGTTCAGCAGCGCGAGCCTGCCGGAGGCCTGTTCGTCGCCGTCGCCGAACAACGGGGTGCGGATGATGCCGGGGGCTACCGCGTTGACCCGGATGCCATCGGCGGCGAGTTCCGCGGCAAGGCTGGTCGTCAGCGCGTGCACCCCGCCCTTGCTCACCAAGGCCGCCGAGGCGGGCAGCCCCGCGAGGGCGTGGTCGATCAGCACCGTACCGATGTTCACGATGCTGCCGCCCCGCCCTTGGGTCAGGAACCGCCGCACCACGGCCTGCGTGGTGAAGTAGGTGCCCTTCAGGTTCCCGTTCAGGTAGCCGTCCAGGTCGCGCTCGGTGACCTCGACGAAGGGCTTGGCTCCGAAGACGCCCGCGTTGTTGACCAGTACGTCCACGCCGCCGAACCGCTCGACGGCGACTTCGACCAGGGTCGCTCCGGTGGCGGTCGCGCCGATGTCGCCCGCCACCGTGGCCACCTGCTCCGGCGCGTCCAGTTCGGCGGCTACCCGCGTCAGTTTGTCCGCGTCGCGTCCGTTGAGCACGACGTTGTCGCCGCGTGTCACGAACGCCCGCGCGATATCGCGGCCGATCCCACTGGAGGAACCGGTCACGATAACCGTCTTCGTCATGTCGTTCCCTTCTGTTATACGACCGGTCGTCTTCGAATGGGCAGCCGAAGTCGCCGAGCGCGGTGATACCCCGGAGTCAGGGCAGGAAATAGTCGCCGAGCAGCCGATCAAGGCACTTGTGCAGCGGTGCGAGGGTGCGATCGATCTTCATCCTGATCACCGCGCCCTCCCAGGACTCGAGCAGCAGATCCGCCAGTTCGTCGGCGGCGATGTCGGAGCGGATCATGCCGAGCCGCTGGCCGTGCGCGAGTTGCTCGGCGACGCGATCGCGCCACGCGCCCCAGGCTGCCGACAGCGATTCCCGCAGCAGTTCACTGCCCTCCAGTTCGCCGCCCAGGTTCGCGATGAGACAGCCGCCGGTGAATTCGGCGGCGACGAAATCGTCCATCAGCCGCGCGAAGAACGCCCGCAAGCCGCTTACCGGGTCCGGGGCGGCGCCGAACGCCTCGGTGAGATTCCGCTGCACACACCGTGAGTGATGCTCGATGATCGCGCGGCCGAAACTCTCCTTGCTGTCGAAGTAGTTGTAGAACGATCCCTTCGGCACACCCACCTCGTCCAGGATCTGTTTGATCCCGGTGCCGTGGTATCCGTTGGTCAGGAATCCAGAGGCGCCCGCTTCGACCAGAAGCCGCCGGGTGTCTTCACTGCGTCGAGATCGTGCCACACGACGAATATACGACCGGTCGTCTTGGAATCGCAACCCGGCCGTTCTCGTCGCTCCGACCAGAGCCGACCATGTGGTCCCGGCGCCACCATCGGCCTCACACCATCGGACCCGACCATCCCGGCCCGGCGGAATCCGGGAAACTGGCGGGATCACGGCGCCACAGGGCGGATCGAGCGGCGAAACGCTCGAGGTGCTCGGCGGCGAACCGATCCCGTTGCCAGTCCGTCGAATCCGCCGCCACCGTCCACACATAGGTCCACACCGGAGCACTCCAGTCCTCGAGCCGCACCCTGCGCAGGTCGTACTCGTCGTCCTCGAAGGCGTCGAGAACCGTCCACTCCTGCGCGGTGAGCCCGCTCAGCACGGCGCCACGGGTCAGCCCGCCGGGCGCGGCGACCAGCCCCGGGTAGATCCGCCGCGGCAGCGTGGCAGCGCGCCAACCGGTCAGCTCGGCCGGTTCCAGCGGCGGGACGCGTCCGATCAGCGTGCGCAGCACCTCGGGGAACTGCAGCGTGCCGTAGACGAACAGCGCGTGGTCGAGCCCGGACAGGCGGCTCAGCCGCCCGGATCCCAGTGCCTCGGTGTCCATTCGCCGCTCCTCGCCTGCCGCACCCACTGTGCCCGCCGCGCCCGTCCCGCGCACCTACATCGGCCGCTGGGCACGGACAATGGCGGCCAGATATTCGTAATCGTCGGCGCGAGCACTGGACGTGCGGAAGACCAGGCCGATGGCGCGGCCGGGAGCAGGGGCCGAGAAATGCGCGACATCGAGTGTGCCCCGTGCGGTTTCGGTCGCGACGGCCATCTGCGGGATCAGGGTCACGCCGAGCCCGCCCGCGACGCACTGCACCACGGTCGAGAGGGAGGCGGCTCTGGTGTCGCCGACGGCGGCCGGGTGCACATCGGCCGAGCGGCAGGCCTCGAGCGTCTGGTCCCGTAGGCAGTGCCCCTCGTCCAGCAGCAGCAGCGGCTGCGCGTCGAGCGCCGACGCCACGAGATCGGTACGCCCGGCCAGCTCGTGACCGCGCGGCGTGACCAGCACGAATTCCTCCGCGTAGAGCGGGATCTCGACCAGGCCGGGCATTTCGGTGGGCACCGCGAGCAGCGCGACGTCGAGCACGCCGGTGCGCAGCCCGTCCAGCAATCGGGCGGTCTGGTCCTCGATGATCTGCGGGCGCAGCTCGGGCAGCCGCTTGCGCAGTTCGGGCAGCAACCCGGGCAGCACATAAGGGGCTACCGTCGGGATGATGCCCATCCGCAGCGTGCCGCCGAGTCCGTCGCCGGTGGCCGACGCGACGAAGCGGTCGGCGGCTTCCAGCGTCGCCATCGCCTTGGGCAGCAAGCGCATCCCCGCCGCGGTCACCAGCACCCGCCGGGTACTCCGTTCGATCAGCTGTAGCCCGAGCCCGTGCTCCAGCGCCGCGAGCGCCTGCGATAGCGTGGGCTGACTCACACCGAGGCGGGCGGCCGCGGTGCCGAAATGGCGGTATTCCGCGATCGCCACGAACGCACGCAGCTGTGACAGGGTGGGCTGATAAGTCTGATCAGTCACTCCTATCAGTGTAGTGCGACTGATCACCTTTACCTTTCGCGCACCCTTGGGCAAGATCGCCGGGGAGCTTTTCACCCGCGGTGTGAGTGCCCGGCCCGAGGCGGTGCTTCGGCAGACCGTGACGGGCCCGCAATACCGCAGAACACAGGTAGCAAACCAACTTGACGAGGAGACGAGCATGGCCCTGCTGACCATCGGCGACCAATTCCCGGCATACAACCTCACCGCAGTCATCGGCGGTGACCTGTCGAAGGTCGACGCTCAGCAGCCTGACGACTACTTCACCCGGATCACCAGCGACGACCACGCGGGCAAGTGGCGCGTCATCTTCTTCTGGCCCAAGGACTTCACTTTCGTGTGCCCGACGGAGATCGCCGCGTTCGGCAAGCTGAACGACGAGTTCGCCGACCGCGACGCGCAGGTGCTCGGCGCGTCGGTGGACAACGAGTTCGTGCACTTCCAGTGGCGCGCCCAGCACGAGGACCTCAAGACCCTCCCGTTCCCCATGCTGTCGGACCTCAAGCGCGAATTGGCCACGGCCACCGGTGTGCTGAACGCCGACGGTGTCGCCGACCGCGCCACCTTCATCGTCGACCCGAACAACGAGATCCAGTTCGTCTCGGTCACCGCAGGGTCGGTGGGCCGCAACGTGGACGAGGTGCTGCGCGTGCTGGACGCGCTGCAGTCCGACGAGCTGTGCGCCTGCAACTGGAAGAAAGGCGACCCGACCATCAACGCAGGCGAGCTCCTGGCCGCCAGCGTCTGAGAACCGCCGTCGCACCCGGGTTCCGGGTGTGTCACCCCCATCACAGAACAACGACCCGGTCCCCGCGCGGGACCGCATCGAGCAGAGGAATCGCCGCATGAGCATTGAGAACCTGAAGAACTCCCTCCCCGAGTACGCCAAGGACCTCAAGCTCAATCTGTCATCCCTCGCGCGCACCACGGTGCTGAACGAGCAGCAACTGTGGGGCACCCTGCTGGCGTCGGCGGCCGCGACCCGGTCGACGACCACCCTGCGCGAGATCGCCGAGGAGGCCGCCGACGTGCTGTCGGCGGAGGCGTACAACGCCGCGCTCGGCGCCGCCTCGATCATGGGCATGAACAACGTGTTCTACCGGGGCAAGGCGTTCCTCGGGGGCCGCTACGACGACCTGCGGGCCGGGCTGCGCATGCAGATCATCGGCGCGCCGGGCGTCGAGAAGGCCGATTTCGAGCTCTGGTCGTTCGCGGTCTCCTCGATCAACGGCTGCGCGCACTGCCTCGAGGCGCACGAGCACACGCTGCGCGAGGCGGGCGTGTCCCGCGAAGTGATCTTCGAATCGCTGCGTGCCGCCGCCATCGTGGCCGGCGTCGGCCAGGCGGTGCAGTCGACCGAAGCCCTCAGCACTGCCGCGATCTGATTTCGACCGGAAAGAGGCCCCTGTCCTGCGGCAGGGGCCTCTTTCGCGTTTCCATGTGGTCCGGACGACAGCTCGACGCCAGCGTACCCGGGTAGGCTCGGGGAGCATGAGCACACAGGTTGACGTGGTGCGAGTGTTCACCGACGCGGCGGGCCGGTTCGGCAACGAGCTCGGTATCGCACGCGCGGCCGACGTGGCCGCGGTCGATCGGCAGGCGTTGGCGGCGAAAGCCGGATACAGCGAGACCGTGGTGGTCGAGGAACCGGTGGACGGCACCGTCGCGGTGCGGATCTACACCCCCACGGTGGAACTTCCCTTCGCCGGGCACCCGTCCGTGGGCACCGCCTGGTGGTTCGCGGCTCAGGGCGTCCCGGTGCGGACGCTGGACGTCCCGGCGGGGCCGGTGGCGGTGGAACTCACCGAGGGCTTGACCTGGATCACCGCGCGCGGCGAATGGGCGCCCCCGTTCACCTTTCATCAGCTGGAAGACGCCGAGGAGCTGGCCACCGTGCGCCCGGAAGAGTTCCCCGGCGGCCCGCACTACCTGTGGGCCTGGACCGACGAGTATCGCGCCGCCCTGCGGTCGCGCATGTTCGCACCGACCATGGGCGTCCCGGAGGACGAGGCGACCGGAGCCGCTGCCGTGGCGTTGACGGCGTTGCTGCGGAAAGGGTTGATGATCACCCAGGGCAAGGGCTCGCAACTGTTCACCCAGTGGGACTCCGACGGCTGGGTGCGCCTCGGCGGTCGCGTCGTCGCCGACCAGCCGGTGGAGATCCAGCCGCGGCTCACGGCAGGGTGACGCCGACGACCGGATCTGCGCTCGGCGCGTCCGAGCCGCCGTCCGGTTCGATGCTCACCGCCAAGACCTCGCCCGGCCGGAATCCGGTCACGAGTGGCCGGCCGGTCGACGGCGCATCGCTCAGCACCCCGACCGAACGGGGCTGCCCGTCTGCGCCGACCAGCCACACCTGATAGACCCGGCCCGGGGGCGGCGGCGCGACCCCGTCGAACACGACGACCGCGCGGCCGAGTTCCGGCGAGGCGTCGACGACCAGCAGACCGCCACCGGCGAACGCCCCGCTGACCGTCCGCTCCACCGGCGCGGCCGGTACCTGACTGGCGGCCACGGGGTCGGAAGAGGAGCCGGTGAACTGAACGGCGACGAAGCTCGCGCCGACCACCAGGCAGACGGCCGCCGCGATCGGCGCCGCCCAGCGCAGCGATCGCCGCCACGAGGGGATCCGGGTGACCGATCTCCCCTCGCGCCGGTCCGGCAGCGCCGCCAGGATCCGGCCTTCCAGCTCCGGCGGCGGTGCGAGTTCGTCGAGCACCGCCAATCGCCCCAAGACGTCGCGCATCTGCCAGACCGTATCGGAGAACTCCCGCCGCACGTCGGGGTCGGCGGCCGCCAAACGGGCATCGATATGTCTGCGTTCGATGTCGGCGATCGCGTCCAGCGCGCAGGGATAGGCGAGGTCGATGAGATCCGCGTCCGGCCGCGGTGCGGTGTCAACCATCGGTGTGCTCCCCGGACAAGCACTTCTCCAATCGCTTCAGCCCGTCGCGGATGCGGGTCTTGATCGTAGGCAGCGGCACCGAGAGATGATCGGCGACCTCCCGGTAGGTCCGCCCGCTGTAGTAGGCCAGTGCGATCGCTTCGCGCTGGGTAGGGGTCAGAGTTTCCAGACAGTCTGCCACCTGCTGCTCCTCGATGCGCTGGGCGACCGATTCGGCGACCACGTCGTGGTCGCGCGCCAGGTGCTCGTGCGCGTAGACCAGATCCCGGTTGGTGGCCGAACTCTCCGCGCGCACCCGGTCCACCGCACGCCGGTGTGCGAGCATCATGATCCAGCCGACCGGACTGGCCAGCGTGGCGTCGTAACGGTCGGCCATCGTCCAGACCTGCAGGTACACCTCCTGGGTCACCTCTTCCGCGGCGGCGTGACTGCGCAGGATCCGCACCGTCAGCCCGAACACCCGCGGACTGGTCAGCTGGTAGAACTCGGTGAAGGCGCCGCGATCGCCCGCCCCCGCGGCGGCGAGCAGCGCAGCGAGCTTGCGGCTGGCGAGGGTGGCCTGGGAGCGGTCGTAGCCGGACGGCAGCGGGCACGCGAGGGCGGAATCGCCGGGTTCCTCTCGCACTCGCGCCGGATCGCCGGATCGAAGGGATGAAGCAGAACCGTGTTCGTTGCTCATGGCCGAATCCCGTGCCTGCATGAACAGGGGTTCGGTATGCGGGGGGGACCGGATTGGTCCCCCGGTCAACCAGCGATCACGGCCACCAGCATGTAGGCGGTACCGGCATCCATCACCACGTGCGGCAACGCCGCCCACGGTCGCGCGGGACCGGTGAGAGCGGCGACGCACCCCCCGGAACGCGCCAGCAGCCCCAGCGGCCCCGGCATCCGCGTATGCGCCCAGCCGGTGCAGGCGGCGAACGCGACCACGAGTGCGTCGAGAAGGAACAAGGCGGCGAGACCGAGCGCGGGGCCGGGCGCCGGACCGCCCGCGTGACCGGAGGCCGTATGGCCGGACATCGCGTAGAGCATCGCCGCGACGGCCACGATGTGGTAGCCGAGTGGAACCAGCCGGTCGATCGGCAGCGGCCGCCCCTCGGTGACGTACTCCGCGGCGCGGATCAGTAGCAGTCCGGCGAAGACCACGGCCATCGCTGTGAGCACACCGCGCAACGCGTGCGGGCTCGACCCCGAGGGAAACACCAGCATGCCGAGCATGACCAGGCACATCACCAGATGCGCCGCATCGGATTCGGCGTGCTCGACCACAGCATCCGATGGCGCGGGCGCATCCGGGACGGAATCGACCGGCGACGCCGCGGGCGCCGTCACCCGTGTCACCACGATGCCCGCGGCGATCACGAACGCGGCCACCACCATCCACCGCAATACGGCATACTCCTGCACGAATTGCGCCACACCCCACCACCTCTCAACACGGCGACCACGGTCGTCGCCCTTCCATGTTCGCATCCCGGCAGTGATGCGGGTGACCTTTTCGATTGCGTCGCGTCAGCGGCGTGCCTCGCCGGATGCGCTGCTCTGAAATGCCACGAGGACGAGCACGCCGAACTCGAATGCACGCGCCGCCATGACCCAGCAACGCCGCGGTATCGCTTCCACCCTGTTGCGTCCATTCGACAAGGCCGCTGCGCGGCTTCCGTCAGCTTCGAATCGGGCGCGCACCGGTTCTATGCCGAGCACGGCTTCGAATTACAGTGCGCGCGATCCGGCGACTGCCGCCCGGACCCGCACAGCGTTTCTATGACCCGTGCCCTGCGACACCGAGTGGGGCGGCCGAACACGGACGTGGCGAATCACACATCGTTCAGGGCGCGGGTGAATCCGTCGACGAGTGCGGCGACCTGCTCGTCGGTCATGACGAACGCCGGGGAGACCTGCATGGCGCCTTGGCCCGCGGCACGACCGGAGATGCCCTGCGCGCGCAACGTCTTGACCAGCGCAGGCCCTTCGGCGGGATCGGCGAGCTGAATCGCCGCGACGGCGCCGACCCCGCTGCGCACCTCGGCGACCCTGGGATGTGCCGCGAGCACCGACAGTCGCTCGTGCAGGCTGGATTCCAGGCGCAGAGCCGCGTCGAGCAGGCTCTCGCGCTCGATGATGTCGAGGTTCGCCAGCGCGGCGGCCGCGGCGCCCGCGTGGCCGCCATAGGTGTAGCCGTGCCGCCACCACACGCCGCCGGCGAAGAACGGCTCCGCCACGTGCGGTGCGGCGAAGACCGCGCCCATCGGAAGATAGCCGGAGGTCAGTCCCTTCGCGGTGGTCATCAGGTCGGGTTCGAGCGCGAAACGCGACGACGCGAACCAGGCTCCTCCGATGCGGCCGAAACCGGTCACCACTTCGTCGGCCACGAACAGGATGTCGTGGTCGCGGCAGATGCGCCGCACCTCGGCGAGGTAGCCCTCCGGCGGCGGGAACACACCGCCCGCGCCGATCACGGGTTCACAGAAGAACGCGGCGATCCGCTCCGCGCCGACCTCCTCGATCAGAGCGAGCAGAGCTTTCGCGTCGTCCCACTCCACAGTCCGCGTCGCGGGCATCAGCTCGCCGTAACCCTCGCGGTTGCCCGGTATGCCCGCCAGCGCCGTGCCTGCCACGTGCATGCCGTGATAGGCCATCCGCCGGCCGACCACGATCGTCTTGTCCGGCCTGCCCAGTTCGTGCCAGTAGCGGCGGGCCAGCTTGGTCGCGGTGTCGACGGAGTCGGAGCCGCCCGAGGTGAAGAAGATCTTGCTGCCCGGCACCGGCGCGAGGCCGGAGAGCCGCTCGGCGAGCTCCTGGGTGGCGGGTTCGGTGATGTCACCGAAATTCGAGTAGTGCGCGATGTTGCGCAACTGGGCGGCCACCGCGTCGGCGATTTCCCCGCGGCCGTGGCCGACGTTGGCGAACCACAGGCCGGCGGTCGCGTCCAGGTAGCGATTGCCCGCCCGGTCGAAAACGTAGACGCCGTCGCCGCGAGCGACCACGAACGCGCCGTCGCGCTCGACGGCGCCCATGTCGGCGAAGCCGTGCCACAGGGCGTTCATATCTCCACCTTTACCGGATCCCGCTCCCCGCCGCTCGCGTCACCGCACCGCCCCAGCTTCCATCGGGCTACCAGCCGTGGCGCCCGGCGCCAAAAAATCCGCTGGCGGATTTCGCTAGGCTGGTCGATGCAATGACCAGGACAGCCGCCACCGACTCCCGTGACCTTCGCACCCGTCTGGCGAATCTTTCCCTTCGCGACGAACACCGGCTGCGGCGCAGGCTCGACAAAGCGCGCGGCGGTGACCTGGGCGAGGTCGAAGCCGAGATCGCGGCGGCCGAACTGCGGGTCGAGGCCCGGCGCGCCGCCGTGCCGGAGATTCGCTACCCGGAGCAACTTCCGGTCACCGCCCGTCGCGCGGACATCGCCGCGGCCATCGCCGAGCATCAGGTGGTGATCGTCGCCGGCGAGACCGGCTCGGGCAAGACCACCCAGATTCCGAAGATCTGCCTGGAACTCGGCCGCGGCATCCGCGGCACCATCGGACACACCCAGCCGCGCAGGCTGGCCGCACGCACCGTGGCCGAGCGCATCGCCGAAGAGCTGGGCACCGAACTCGGCGACGTCGTCGGCTACACGGTGCGGTTCACCGACCACGCCGCCGAGCACACCCTGGTCAAACTGATGACCGACGGCATCCTGCTCGCCGAGATCCAGCGCGACCGGCTGCTGCGCCGCTACGACACGATCATCATCGACGAGGCGCACGAACGCAGCCTCAACATCGACTTCCTGCTCGGCTACCTCAAACAGCTGCTCCCCCGCAGGCCCGACCTCAAGGTGATCATCACCTCGGCGACCATCGATCCCGAGCTGTTCGCCCGGCACTTCGCGGACGCGGCGGGCACTCCCGCCCCGATCGTCGAAGTTTCCGGCCGCTCCTATCCGGTGGAGATCCGCTATCGGCCGCTCGCGCTGGAGCTGCCCGGCGCCGACGCGGACGAAGACGACGAGGACACCCGCATCGTCGACCGGGATCCGGTGGACGCGATCGGTGCCGCCGTCACCGAGCTGTTCGAGGCGGGCGACGGTGACGTGCTGGTGTTCCTGTCCGGCGAACGCGAGATCCGCGACACCGCCGACGCGCTGCGCGACCTGAAGCTGCCGCGCACCGAGATCCTCCCGCTGTACGCCCGGCTGTCCACCGCCGAGCAGCACCGCGTGTTCGCCCCGCACGCCGGGCGCCGGGTGGTGCTGGCGACGAACGTCGCGGAGACCTCGCTCACGGTGCCCGGCATCCGGTACGTGGTCGACCCGGGCACGGCACGCATCTCCCGCTACTCCATGCGGACCAAGGTGCAGCGCTTGCCGATCGAACCGGTGTCGCAGGCGTCGGCGCGGCAGCGGTCCGGACGATGCGGTCGCGTCGCCGACGGCATCTGCATCCGCCTGTACTCCGAGGACGATTTCGAATCCCGGCCGGCTTTCACCGAACCGGAGATCCTGCGCACCAACCTGGCCGCGGTCATCCTCCAGATGACCGCGCTCGGGCTCGGGGACATCGAGAACTTCCCCTTCGTCGAGGCGCCGGATCGCCGCGCCATTCGCGACGGTGTCGCGCTCCTCGAAGAGCTGGGCGCCCTCGCACGGCGCGACGGCAGAACTTCGGCCGACGGCGACGCCGCGCTCACGCTGACGCCGATCGGACGGGAGATGGCCCAGCTGCCGGTAGATCCCCGAATGGCGCGGATGCTGGTGGAGGCGCACCGCAACGGCTGCCTGGCGGACGTGCTGGTCGTCGTCGCGGCGCTGTCGATCCAGGACGTCCGAGAGCGGCCCGCCGACCAGCAGCAGGCCGCCGACACCAAGCACGCGCGCTTCACGGTCGAGGGCTCCGACTTCCTGGCCTACCTGCGACTATGGGAATATCTCGGCGATCAGCGCAAATCGTTGTCGTCCAATCAGTTCCGGCGGCTGTGCCGGGAGGAATTCCTGCACTATCTGCGGATCAGGGAATGGCAGGACCTGCACGGGCAACTGCGCACGATCACCAAGGGCCTCGGCTGGTCGACGCGAGCGGAGGAAGCGCCCGACGCCCCGCGCCGAGCCGACGCCGAAACACCGAATCGCGGATCCGCCGGCAGGTCGCGCCGAAGCGGCCCGGCACGGCGCCGAGGCGACGGGAGATCCGGCGCCGAACGTGATCGGCCCGTCATGGCGAGTGCAGCCACGGAGGACCAAGGCGTGCCCTGGGATTCCACCGCCATCCATCAAGCGCTGCTGGCGGGCATGTTGTCGCACATCGGGGTCCGGGAGGCGGAATCCCGGGAGTTCCTCGGCGCGCGCAACGCCAAGTTCATGATCTTCCCCGGCTCGTCGCTGGCGAAGAAACCGCCGCGGTGGGTGATGGCCGCCGAACTTGTCGAGACCTCGCGGCTGTGGGGCCGGATGGCCGCGAAGATCGAGCCCGAATGGGCCGAACGGCTCGCGGGCGATCTCGTCAAACGCACCTACTCCGAACCGCACTGGTCGGCCAAGCGGGGAGCGGCGCGCGCCTACGAGCGGGTCACGTTGTACGGGATTCCGCTGGTCACCGGCAGAGCGGTGGACTACGGCCGGATCGACCCCGAATTGTCGCGGGAGCTGTTCATCCGGCACGCCCTGGTCCAGGGCGAGTGGCAGACCCGGCACGAGTTCTTCCACCGCAATCGCGCGCTGCTCGACGACGTCGCCGACCTGGAGCACCGCGCCCGCCGCCGGGACATCCTCGTCGACGACGAAGTGCTGTTCGAGTTCTACGACAAGCGCCTGCCCGCCGACATCGTCTCGGTGCGGCACTTCGACAGCTGGTGGCGCTCCGCCCGGCGAGCAGATCCGGGGCTGCTGGAATTCACCACCTCCACCGTGGTCAACGAAGGCGCGGCCGCGCTGGACCCGGCGGCCTTCCCCGACTCCTGGCGCCAGGGCGAACTCAGTTTCCCGCTCTCCTACCAGTTCGAGCCCGGCACCGAGGAGGACGGCGTCACCGTACGGATTCCGGTGGAACAGCTCGCCCACGTCCGCGCCGTCGGCTTCGACTGGCTGGTGCCCGGCATGCGCGACGAGCTGGCCGCCGCGCTGATCAAGACCTTGCCGAAGACGTTGCGCCGCAGCGTTGTTCCCGCTCCCGACTTCGCCGCCGCCGCGCTGGCGGCGCTCACCCCGCGGGCGGAGCCGCTGCGCGCCGGGCTGGCGCGCGAGCTGTCCCGGCTGGGTTCGGTGTCCATCGCCCCCACTGATTTCGACCTCTCCGCGCTGCCCGATCACCTGCGCATGACCTTCGCCGCCGTCGGCGCGGACGGTGCCACGCTCGCGCGCGGCAAGAGCCTCGCCGCGCTGAAAACCCAGCTCGCCGAACAGGTCTCCGCCTCTGTCGCCCGGGCCACCGCCGGGGCGGAACGCCCACCGGCCACGGCGTGGACCTCCGAATCGCTGGGCACCATCGCGCCGACGGTGCGGCGCGAAGTGGCCGGGCAGACCGTCACCGGCTACCCCGCGCTCGTCGCCGAGGGCGACGGCGTGGCGGTCCGGGTGCTCAGCTCTCCCACCGAGCAGGCCGCCGCCATGCGCCTCGGCACCAGGGCGCTGCTGCTGAACGCGCTGCCCGCGTCGGCCCGCAGCGCCACCGCGGGCCTGTCGCCCGCGGATCGCCTTGCCCTGAGCCAGAATCCGTACGGCTCGCTGGAGGCGCTGCTCGACGACTGCCGCGCAGCCGCCGCCGACGAGTTGCTCGCCGCCGCGGGCGGTCCGGTGCGCGACCCGGCGGAGTTCGACGCGCTCGTCGCCCGGATCCGCCCGGATTTCGCTTCCTCGGTCGCGCGCTACGTCCGCCTGGTCGTGCCGGTTCTCGCCGGCGCCCATCAGGTTTCCGCGGCGCTCGCGCGAACCGGTGAGCGCGACATCGCCGAGGACGTCCGCCATCAGCTCGACAACCTGGTATTCCGGGGCTTCGTGTCCGAGACGGGCGCGGCCAGACTGCGCGAGCTGCCCCGCTACCTCCAGGCAGCGGTGGCGCGACTCGCGGCACTGCCCGGCTCGGCCGTACGCGATCGGCAGGGCATGGCCGAACTCGATCGGGTGCTCGCCGCCTACGACCGCTTCGTCGAGTCGCTGCCCGCCAACCGCAGACACGCATCCACCGTCACCGAGATCTGGTGGATGATCGAGGAATTGCGGGTCAGCCTGTTCGCGCAGAAGCTCGGCACCCCGTTCCCGGTGTCCGCCAAGCGAATCGAGAAGGCGATCGCGGCGGCCCGGCGCTGAGTCACTCCGCGGCCGACAGCGCCTCGGCGCGGGCTCTGCGCATCTCGTTGATCTCGCGCTCGAAATCCGCGGCCGAGGTGAACGACCGGTAGACCGAGGCGAACCGCAGATAGGCCACCTCGTCCAGGTCGCGCAGCGGGCCCAGGATGGCCAGGCCCACCTCGTGACTGGGCACCTCGGGAGAACCCTTGGCGCGCACCGCGTCCTCCACCTGCTGCGCGAGCAGGTTCAGCGCGTCGTCGTCGACTTCCCGGCCTTGGCAGGCCCGCCGCACGCCGCGGATGACCTTCTCGCGGCTGAACGGCTCCGTCACGCCGCTGCGCTTCACCACCGACAGGATGGCGGTCTCCACCGTGGTGAACCGTCGCCCACACTGCGGGCACGCGCGGCGGCGGCGGATGGCCGCGCCTTCGTCGGCCTCGCGCGAGTCCACCACCCGGGAGTCGGGGTGTCGGCAGAACGGGCAATGCATCCGAGAAATCCTTCGTCGATGCGCGTGCTCGCGTCCGGATCGAACGCCGTGGCGGCGATCGGTCCGACGAGCCCGTGTACCGAGGTCTATACCCCGGTACCAGACAGTCCGCGTGCGACACGCGGAATGCCTGCATAACACTTCGAGGATACCCGTCCGGGTCCCCGGATCGTCGCACTCACCCCGGCAACCGGCCGGGCAGCCTCATCCGGTGATCTGCCAGTGCGCGGACAGGTCCGCGAGGAGGTCCGGCAAGCGGGCGGCCAGACGACCGCGGGCGAGCTTGCCCCAGAACGCCTCGCCGAGGACGGCGGCGGCCAGCACGGGGTCGGTCTCCAGATCGATGTGGCGGGGCACCAGGTCACCGGTGATGTAGTTCCATCGCGTTTCGCGATCGGCCCAGTTGAAGCCGGGCAGTGGGACGCGCAGCGCCAGGCTGCGGCCTCCTACCTCGGCGGTGACCACGGCCGGGGCGAACACGCCGGGCGCGCGGACGCCGGGAACGGCGGGTTTGCCCGCCACGGTGCTGACGTAGGTGAGCACCCGGCCGATCGGCGCACGTCCCGCCGCCGTCTCGTCCCACTGGTCGGCGACGACGTGGTTCTGCTCCCGGTCGGTCATCCGGACCAGCGCGTCGACACAGCCCTCCCGGGTGCCCGCGGCGATCGACTGCCAGGCGGCGCGAATGTCGTCGTCGAGCAAGCCCGCCGCGTACATTTCCTCGATGCCGCGCATGCCGAGCGCGACGTAGGCCTCGTGCATCGGCACCAGATCGGTGAAGATGTGCTTCTGCATGATCATCAGGCGCGTCTGGTACCAGGTGACGTCCGCGGCGCTCAGGCGGGAACCCTCGGTGGCCAGCAGATGGATGTCCTGCGGCAGCGCGCGTGCCAATTCCGGCGGGGTGGCGCGCAAGCTGTCGGCGACCGCGGCGCCGAGTTCCCTGATGCCGGGCACGTCCAGGACGACCGCCGCGTCGCTCATGTCGAAGAAACCGGAGGCGAACGATCCGCCCGCGATCCCGGCCAGCCCGGCCCAGTAGAACTCCGGATGCCGGGTGGCCAACCGCAGATAGTTGACGTACACCTGGTTGAAGACGCGTTCGTTCGCGCGTGGGCCGCGTCCGGGATCCCAAGTCGCGAGGTCGATGTCGGCGTTACGGGTGGCGCTCACCAACCAGTACTGGTGGAGCAAGGTCGCGTACCGGCGGGGCTCCACCGAGTCCGATCGTGCCTGGCGCACCGCCTCCGCGAGGGCCGCTTCGTTCAGCGGCAGCAGTGGATTGAGCCCGCCCGCCCCCGCACCGTCACCGTTGACGGACGGCAGATCGAGATACGCCGCATAGGCCGGTTCCGCATGAGCGGTGGCCGCCGCGCCCATCCCGAAGACCAGGCTGAAGGACAGGGCAGCCGCGCGGGTGAGAACGCGAACCGAGCGGCCCGCGGTGTGGAGTGTCATGTGCTGAGAGGTCCCGCCATCGTTCGGGCGGTGTTGCCCGGATCACGTTTTCAGCACGGTAGCAACACGTTCTAGTTTGTCGATCAACATCTCGGGCCACGCATCGTGGCCGAATTCCTCTCCCTCAGCGCCCGTGGCCGCCTTCCGACGCACCTGGGCCGTCCACCACCGCCGACACCGCCCCACCGGGCCCGCCGCCCCACTCCCCCGCCCGCACATGCGCCAAGGCGATGAGCCCGATCACCACGAGCGCGGTGAGCAGGGCGGCGACGGCCAGCGCCGCGAAACCGACCTGTGCCTGCTCGACCCGGCGCATCGGATGGACACCGCACGCGTGCCGCTGCGCGAAAGTCCCTGCGACCCGGGTGTAATCGACCGCGCCGCCGCCGGGACGGGCGCCGAGCGGGCGCCGATCGACCGCGGACCGGTGCGCGAGCGCGAGCGCCCGTGCGCGTGCACCGCCGCGCAGCATCAGCCGGGCGGTCTCGTATCCGAGATCGTCCTGCGCCGGATCGAGACCTGCGATGCCGCTGTCGAGCCTCGTCGTCGTCACATCGATGGATGGGGTGCTATCGCTGAGCGCAGTGCGCATCGGACAAACCTCCGTGTGGGTGCTCCGTCGCCATACGAGCCGGGCTGCGTGTTCGAACACCTGTGCAGTCGCCATTCGCTCAAGTGTTCGAAGAACTGGTGTTCGATTTCTACCACGGTCCGGTGACAAAGTCAGCAGAAACGCCCGACATGCGTCGAACAGATGTTTGATCAAGTGACGCGACCGGACTAGATTCGAAGAACCGAAGACAGGACAGGTCATGCAGACACATGCCGGGCACCCAACCGCCTGGCAGAGCAGGAAAGGGCGGTTGCGGTGAGGCACACGGACGACACGGGCGACGAGACCGACAGCGGCGCCGACGCGGCGGGTACCGGGGCGGATCTCACCGTGCGTCAGCGCAAGGTGCTGGAGGTGATCCGCACCTCGGTGAGCGAGCGCGGCTATCCGCCGAGCATTCGGGAGATCGGCGACGCCGTGGGGTTGACCTCCACCTCGTCGGTCGCGCATCAGCTACGCGCCCTGGAGCGCAAAGGCTATCTGCGCCGCGATCCGAATCGGCCGCGCGCCGTGGACGTCCGGGGCCTGGACGAGGTGGTGCGGTCGGTGACCAGCCTGCCGGTGGCCGGGGTGGACGACGGCGAGGTCGCCGTCGACGTCGATCGGCCCGTCCCCACGTTCGTCCCGGTGCTCGGCCGGATCGCCGCCGGTGGCCCGATCCTGGCCGAACAGGCCGTCGAGGACGTCTTCCCGCTGCCGCGCGAACTGGTCGGCGACGGTTCGCTGTTCCTGCTGAAGGTCGTCGGCCAGTCCATGATCGACGCGGCGATCTGCGACGGCGACTGGGTGGTCGTGCGGCAGCAGAACGTGGCCGACAACGGCGACATCGTAGCGGCGATGATCGACGGCGAGGCCACGGTGAAGACGTTCAAGCGCACCGGCAAGGACGTCTGGCTGATGCCGCACAACCCGGTCTTCGAGCCGATCCCCGGTAACGACGCGCAGATCCTGGGCAAGGTCGTCACGGTCATCCGGAAGATCTGACGGCCGGCGAGACGATGTCGATGGCCGCGCGGCGTCTCGCGCGGCCATCGTTCGTACCGGCTCGGTCGATCAACCCACCCCGAGCGCGGTCAAGAGCACCAGCACGACGGTCGCCACGGCCAGCACACCGTGTCCGGCGACGACGGCGACCGGGAAGTGCGCCTCAGGAGGTTCGGCCGTACCGGCGGACCTGGAGCGGTAGGTGGGGATCCAGCGCAGCAGCATCGCGAATCCGAGCAGCGCGACCGGGATCAGCAATACGAACGCCACCCACGCCAGCGCGTCCGCGTCGGCGAAGAGGTACACGATCCAGAGGATCAGTCCGGCCACGGCGAGCGCGAAGTGACCGAACACGACCGGCGCGGGCAGCTGGGTCGAATTCGGCTGCCGGGTACCGCCCTTGGCGATCCACGTGCCGAGCAGGAAGAAACCGCCGCCCGCGGTGAGCAACCAGAAGATCAACGCGGCGATGCCCATCTGTGCCTCCTAAGGGGTTCGGTGCGTGAAGCCGCTTGCCTGGGTGGCCTCGTCGGCGACCCGCACGCCGTAGTGATAGGCGAGCTTGCCGCCGAGATACCCCGAGACCGCCAACGCCACCAGGGCGGCCACCGACAGCGCGAGCGGCCCGGCCGCGACGGGCGCATCGGCGCCCAGCCGCCACACGAAGCCGATCGCATAGGCGAGGGTCACCAGCAAGTTGAGGGTCATGTGCAGCAAGCCGGTGCGGAAGGCGGGCGTACCCGTCGGGATCGCGAGCAGGTCGAGGAATCCGATCGTCGCCGCTGCCAAGGCGCCCAGGACGCCGATCGCGATCAGCCATGACGAGCCCTCGGCCAGGAACTCCGGATCGTCGACGAACCGCGACCCGAGGTCGAACACGAGACTGGCGACCCAGGCGCCGATCGGCACGGTGACCAGGATCGGGTGGAACGGATGTCCGTAAGGACCGGCCAGCACGGCACTCACCGGCTGCTTTCCCTGCTGCGAAGCTCCGTTCATCGCATGCCTCCAACGAGGTCGATCACCTCGCATCGGTCGACCGCCACCGAGCCGGAACTTCCCGGCCTGCCGACGCCGCTCGGTCCGCCGTGGACGCCGCCCAGGAAACCAGTGGACAGTCGCTCTCCGTGTAGGTGAATGGTGCAATCATTTCGATCGGATACGAGAACAGACGTACCCGCCGAGCGGAACATCACACCCCCGCGTCGAAGAGACCGCCGGCTATCCGGACCGAATTCTGCGGCCCGCCGAATAGGCGGCTCCGCTTTCTTTCGCCGAGTAACCGAAACACCGGCACACCACACCGCGAGCGAATTCGCTTTCAGCTACCACGTGGCGGCTACGACATCATCGGCAGCATCGGCATCGGCATGCCGGGGAACATGCGATTCCACCAGTCGCGTGCCATCCCCATCATCTGCTCCATCACGGTAGTTCACCTCCCCTCGGGCAGAATCCGATACGCGGATCGGCCCATCGGGCACGGCGCCGAGGGGACGCGCCGACACACCGTGAGAATCACCCCGGAACAATTCCTGGGTGGCAATGAATTCTTCACTTGCAGCCATCGGCGATTCCACGCGTCGCTCCTCGAAGCCGGGCTCGACAGCCATATACATCATACTCCGCACACGCGTCGGCGAAACACGTCGGAGAGCGTGCGGAATTCCACCGCACCGTCGAGTACGGACAATTCCCGAAACGCGCTGATCAGCTTTTCGCCGAGATTCCCCGCGCGGCGAGTCGCCGGTTGGTGACCTCCAGCTGACGCAGCGTCCCCGCCGTCAGAGCATTCGCCTGGGCATCGTCCAGCCGCCCGCACAGCCGCCCCCAGTGCACCGCCACCTGCTCCCCCACCGCGACGTCCGGCACCGCCGCGTACCCGTCCACCCGGATCGGCACCCTCCGCACGGTCTCCGTCGACAGCGCGAGACGCTCGCCGTCCCAGTCGAGCGCGCGAGAGCGCAGCGCGACCTCGCCGCCGGTGCGGTCGAGCACGGTGCCCCAGCTGATCCGGCAGCTGTCGAGCACGTGCAGGGGATGCGCGTTGCCGTGCCGGAGCAGCCGCGACCACGGGTATACGCCGAACACATGGAAGCAGTGGTTGGCCGCGGCCTCCTCCGCCAGCCGCGGGGTCAGGTGCGTCCAGTAGCCGCCCGCGACCGGGCCGAGCAGGTTCAGCAGCTCCGCGGTGAACTCACGGGGGTCCAGGTCCGCGCCGACGCCGCCGCCCAGCCAGTACGACTCGACGAGGCGGCGGTCCAGCGGGTCGGCGATGCCGGTCATCCGGGCCATCACCCGCAAGTAGGGCCACGCGCCGGTGAACCGGCGCGCCACCGCCCGCACCTGTTCGTCCGAACCGTCCCGCAGCGCGGCCGCGTCGGGCGGCCCGCAGTAGCCGAGCCGGTTGGGGGCGTAGGCGTACCGGGCGAACATCTCCGCTCCGCTGCCCGCCATCAGCAAGGCCTTTCACCGGCGTGCCCGGGAGTCCACCGCTGCTCCAGCCGGCCGAATCGCCACACCGCGACCGCCACCGCCCAGGTGAGCACGAACAGCCCGACGATCAGGAAACCCATCGCCCCGAGATCCAGCCCGCCGACCCAGGCCAGTGGGCCTTCCGCGATGCCGAACTCCGCGGCCAGCAGCGAGATGATCTCCTGTGCGCCGATCAGCAGGGCTACGGCAACCGACAGCGCCGTGACGACGACGTTGTAGTAGACCGCGCGCAGCGGCCCGGCGAAGGCCCACCCGTAGGCGTAGTTCATGAACGCGCCGTCGAGTGCGTCGAAGAGAGTCATCCCCGCCGAGAACAGCACCGGCAGCACCAGAATCGCGTACCACGGCAGGTCGGTCGCCGCCGCGCCGCCCGCGATCACCAACAGGCTCACCTCGGTGACGGTGTCGAAACCCAGCCCGAACAGCAGCCCGACGGGGTACATCTGCCACGGTGCGCGCACCGCCCGGATCAGCGGGCCGATCACCCGTTGCAGGGCGCCGCGGTCGTTCAATCGCTGCCGCAGCGCGGCTTCGTCACAGGTCCCGTGCCGCATCCCGCGGAACACCCGCCAGATGCCGATCAGCGAGGCCAGGTTCAACACGCCGATGGCCAGCAGGAACGTCCCCGAGACGCCGGTGCCGAACAGGCCGGTCCACCGTTGCAGCCCGGAGTTCTCCTCGCGCAGGCTCCCCGCCAGCGCCTTGACGCCGAACGCCAGCAGCGCGACGAGGGCGAAGACGACGGTGGAGTGCCCGAGGGAGAACCAGAATCCGACCGACAGCGGCTTACGTCCGTCCGCGACCAGCTTGCGGGTGGTGTTGTCGATCGCGGCGATGTGGTCGGCGTCGAACGCGTGCCGCATCCCGAGCGTGTAGGCCGTGACGCCGAGCCCGACGCCGAAGACCGCGTCGTCCACCACATACCCGCCGGGGACCACGAGCAGCAGCAGCGCCGACCAGCCGAGGACGTGCAGGGCGACGACGACCGACGCCATCCCCGCGACGCCGCGACGCCGGCGCCCGTCCAGCCGGGCCAGCGGGCCGCGCGGCGCCGCGGGACTATCGGCGATCCGACCGATGACGCCCACCTCGCTTTCTCTCCGGACCGGTTCGGTCGGCCGTCAGCAGATTCGCGGCAATTGCTCGCCCGCGGGCAGGTCGACCACGCGCGTACCACCGAGCCCGGTGCGGGCCACGACCATCCCGGGATGTTCGGCGACGCACCGGCCGATCGCCACCGCCTGCGCGCCCAGCGGGTGCTCCCGCATCGCCGCGAGGACGTGATCGGCGTCCTCGGGCGGGACGAACGCCAGCAGCTTGCCCTCGTTGGCCACGTACATCGGGTCCAAGCCGAGCAGTCCGCACGCGTCGCGCACGCCGTCGGGCACCGGGAGCTGCCGCTCGTCCAGCGCCACACCGATGTTCGCGGCGCGGGCGATCTCGTTGAGCGAGGCCGCGACTCCGCCTCGGGTGGGATCGCGCAGCACGTGCACGTCGGCGCCGGTGGCCAGCATCGCCGCGACCAAGCCGTGCAGCGGCGCGGTGTCGCTGAGCACGGTGGTGCCGAATTCCAGGCCTTCGCGGCAGCTGAGCACCGCGACACCGTGCACGCCGATGTCGCCGCTGACCAGCACGACATCACCCGGGGTCGCGCGCTGCGGCCGGATGTCCACGCCCGGGTCGACCACACCGATCCCGGCGGTGTTGAGGTAGATCCCGTCGCCGTGCCCGGCGTCGACGACCTTCGTGTCGCCGGTGACCAGCTGGACCTCCGCCGCGAGCGCGGCGGTGCCGACCGCCTGCGCGATCCGCGCGATGTCGGCCAGCGCGGTGCCCTCTTCCAGGATGAACGCGGTGGACAGCACCATCGGCCGCGCCCCGGACATGGCCAGGTCGTTCACCGTGCCGTTGACCGCGAGCTCGCCGATCGTGCCCCCGGGGAAGACGATCGGCTTGACCACGAAAGAATCGGTGGAGAAAGCCAATCGCGCCCCACCGAGCGTGACGACCGCGGAGTCGGTCAGGTCGGCGGTGGCGGCCGAGCCGAACGCGGGCAGGAACAGATGCTCGATCAGCTCGCCGGACATCGCGCCGCCGCCGCCGTGGCCCATCACGATGTTCGGCGCGTCCCGCAGCGGCATCGGGCAGACCCAGCCCTCCATGTCGATGGTCGCGGGCGCCGCGCGTTCCTCACGCATGAGCCACCTCCGCGGGCAGGTCGAGGCGCCGGTACAGGTAGTAGGCGGCGCACGCGCCCTCGGAGGACACCATGGTGGCGCCCAACGGGTTACGCGGCGTGCACTGCTTGCCGAAGGCGGCGCACTCGTTGGGTTTGATCAACCCTTGCAGCACCTCGCCGGAGCGGCAGATCGTCGACTCGGCGGTGTGCATGTCGCCCACGGCGAAGCGCTGTTCGGCGTCGAACTCCCGATAGCGATCCGACAACCGCCAGCCGCTGTGCGGAATCACGCCGATGCCGCGCCAGCCCCGGTCGGTGACCTCGAACACGTCCTGCAGCATGGCTTTGGCCGCTGGGTTTCCCGCCGCGGACACCGCCCGCGGATACGCGTTCTCCAGTTCGTGCCTGCCCGACTCCAGTTGCAGCACAGTGCGCCGGATACCCTCCAGGATGTCCAGCGGCTCGAATCCGGTGACCACCATCGGGACCCGGTACCGTTCGGCCAGCGGCGGGTACTCGTCGGTTCCCATCACGGTGCAGACGTGCCCGGCCGCGAGGAACCCCTGCACCCGGCAGGTCGGCGACTCCATGATCGCGGCGATGGCAGGCGGGACCAGCACGTGCGAGACCAGCAGGGAGAAGTTGCCGATGCCGAGCCGCTTGGCCTGGTACACCGTCATGGCGTTGGCCGGAGCGGTGGTCTCGAAACCGATGCCGAAGAACACGACCTGGCGGTCCGGGTTCTCCCTGGCCAAGTTGAGCGCGTCCAGCGGCGAGTACACCACCCGCACGTCGCCGCCTTCGCTCTTGACCCGGAACAGGTCCTTGGCGCTGCCGGGCACGCGCAGCATGTCGCCGAACGAGCAGAAGATCACGCCCGGCTGCGCGGCGATCTCCAGCGCCTTGTCGATCACCTCGAGCGGGGTGACGCAGACCGGGCAGCCGGGGCCGTGGATCATCTCGATCTGCTCGGGCAGCAGCTGGTCGATGCCGTGGCGGATGATCGAATGGGTCTGACCGCCACAGACTTCCATGATTGCCCAGCGGCGGCTGGTCGCCGCGCGGATCCGATCCAGCAGGCGCTGGGCCAGGTCGGGGTTGCTGAATTCGTCCAGGTACTTCATGACGTCGCCTCCGGTTCCTCGCGTGGTGGCTCGGCGGCGGGATTGTCCACACCCGCCTGCTCGGCGGCGATCTCGAAGCCGTCGCCGAATTCCTCGTTCAGTACGCCGAGGTGCTCGAACTCGGCCAGGGTCCGCAGCGCGGAGTCCTCGTCCAGTCGCTGGATCGCGAAGCCGACGTGGACCACGACGTAGTCACCGATTGCCGCGTCCGGGATGTATTGCAGGCACACGTCCTTGTGCACGCCGCCGAAGTCGACGACCGACATCAGCGTGCCGTCCCGCTCGTGCAGGCTGAGCACTTTGCCTGGTACCGCAAGACACATCGTTGCTCTCCTTCGCTCATCCCTCGCTGCCCGCGAGGAGTTGCCCGAATGCGAGGCCGCCGTCGTTGGGCGGCAGTCGGCGGTGGGTGATCACGGTGAACCCGTTGTCGCGCAGCAGCGCGCACGATCGCGCGAGCAGCAGGGCGTTCTGGAACACTCCGCCGGACAGCGCGACGACCGTCGCCGGGGTGGCGTAGCGAATCGCGAGGTCGAGCACCAGCCGGGCGAGCGCCGCGTGGAACCGGGCGCCGACCACCGGTGCGGGCACGCCCGCGCGAACGTCGGCCACGACGGCCGCGAGCACCGGTGCGGGATCGATCGCGGCGGGATCGCCGTCCGCCGCCGGGAACCGGTAGGCGATGACGTCGTCCGCGCCGGTACGGGACAGTCCTTCCAGTTCGATCGCCGCCTGGGCTTCGTAATCCACCTCGTGGCGGACGCCGCACAGCGACGACACCGCGTCGAACAACCGGCCCATGCTCGACGTGGGCGCGCAGCCCAATCCGGTGCGGAACTGGTGGGCCAGCACCGATCGCTCGGCGGGCGGGCACGCGGCGACCGCCGGGATGTCCTCGTCCCAGCCGATCCCGGCCGCCCACAGATGCGCCAGCGCCATGCGATAGGGCCTGCGCACCGCGAGGTCGCCGCCCGCGAGCGGCACGTACTTCAGGTGCGCCAGCCGCCGGTAGCCCTTGTAGCCCGCCAGCAGGACCTCGCCGCCCCACACCGCGCCGTCCGGCCCGAAGCCGGTGCCGTCGAAGGCGATGCCGACCACCTGATCGGTGGCGCCGAGTCCGTGCTCGCCCATCACGGCGGCGATGTGCGCGTGGTGGTGCTGGACGGTGTACACGGCTCGCTCGCCCGCGTGCCCGCGCGCCCACGCGGTGGAGCGGTAGCCGGGGTGCGCGTCGGCGACCAGTTGCCGCGGGCGCACGCCGGTGAGTTCCGCGAGGTGGCGCTGGGCGGCGTCGAAGGAGCGCAGCGTGGCCAGGTCGTCCATGTCGCCGATGTGCTGGCTCAGCCAGGCGTAGCGACCCTCGGCCAGCGCGCAGGTGTTCTTGAGGTCGGCGCCGACCGCGAGGGTCGGCGGCAGCGGCACCGGCAGCAGCAGCGGCAGCGGCGCGTAACCGCGCGAGCGCCGTACGGGCAGCTCGCGGCCGTCGAGCGAGCGCACCACCGAGTCGTCGCAGGGCACCAGGATGCGCCGGTTGTGCGACAGCCAGCCGTCGGCCAGCCCCGCCAGCCGGGTCCGGGCGTCGTCGTCCTGGTAGCAGATCGGCTCGCCGCCGAGATTGCCCGAGGTCATCACGAGCACCCGCGGGCCGGGCGGGTCGCCGGGCAGGCCGAACAGCAGCAGGTGCAGCGGAGTGTAGGCGAGCATCACGCCCAGATCCGGGTTGCCGGGCGCCACCGACGGAGCCGGGATCGGGTCGGGATGTGTCTCGCCGCCCACCGGCGCCGCAGCATCGCCCCGGCCGGGCCTCGTGCGGGACGAACGGGATTCTTCCGGCAGGGATCGGCGCGCGAGCAGCACTATCGGCCGGGCCGGGCCGGTCAGCAGCGTCGCGGCGGCGCTGTCGACGGCGACGATGGCCCGGGCGGTGGCGAGATCCGGCGCCATCACGGCGAAAGGTTTGGCTCCGCGCCGTTTGCGCCTGCGCAACTCCGCGACGGCCGACTCGTTGGTGGCGTCGCACGCGAGGTGGTATCCGCCGATGCCCTTGACCGCCAGGATGCCGCCCGCGCGCAGCAGTCGCCGCGCGGCCGTCAGCGGCGCACCGGCTCCCGGTCCGGTGTAGGTCAGCACCGGACCACAGTCCGGGCAGGCGATCGGCTGGGCGTGGAAACGGCGGTTCGCGGGATCGGCGTACTCCCGCGCGCACCGGCCGCACATGGCGAAATCGGCCATCGACGTCCGCTCGCGGTCGTAGGGCAGGCTCGCGATGATGGTGAAGCGCGGACCGCAGTTGGTGCAGTTGACGAACGGGTGCCGATAGCGCCGATCGCCGGGATCGCGCAACTCGCGTTCGCAGTCCGCGCAGATCGCCACGTCGGGTGAGGCCAGCGTACGGCCGCCGCCGTCGCGCGTGGTGCCCGCGATGTGGAATCCGGTGCCGCCGCGCACCGGGATGTCGGTCTGCTCGACCGATTCGACCACCGCCAGCGGAGGCGGCCGCAGCCGCAGCCGCTCGGCGAACTCGTCCAGTCCCGCCGGCCCGCCTTCGACCTCGATGACGACGCCGCCGCTGTCGTTGCCCACGCTGCCGGACAGGGCCAGTTCGGCGGCGGTGGTGTAGACGAACGGGCGGAACCCGACGCCTTGCACCACGCCGCGCACCAGGAGCCGCCGCCGCAGCCGCTCGGTGGTCATGGCAGGTCTCCGCGTTGCAGCAGCCGCAGTCCGTCCAGCGCCGCCGCCGCGCCCGCCTCGTCGGTCTTCTCCACCGCGAAACCCATGTGGATGATCACCCAGTCACCCGGGCGCGCCGGATCGTCGCCGAGCAGGCCGATGTTCACTCTGCGCGGCTCGCCGGACACCTCGACCAGCGCGATCTGCTCGTGGTAGCCCTCGGGGATCGCCATCACCCGTCCGGGAATGCCGAGACACATCCGTCAGTCCTCCTGTCGCGCTGTGGCCGGCGGAAGCGGCGCGGCGCCGGTGTGCAGTAAGTCGGCGAGCACACCTCCGACAGCGGCGACCGCCTCGTCCACCGCCGCGGCGACCGGCTCGGACAGGCCGATGCCCTCGTCCACGCGGGCGACCTGACAGCCGACCACCACGGTGGGTGGTAGCACGCCGCCCAGGGCGCGCACCCCGGCGAAGACCGCGTCCGGGCTCATCGCGTGCGCGTCGAGCGCGGCGCCGGTGTCCTCCGGCACGGCGCGGAACACCTCGACCCGGCCGGGCGCGCCGCGGCCGGGCACCGCGTCGACCAGCACCAGGGCGGCCCAGGGATCGAGCAGGTCGTAGGCGAGATGCATGCCGCGGATGCCGTAGTCCACCACGCGCACGCCGGGGTCGGGGTGGCGCGGCAGCCGCCGCACCACCTCGGGTCCGAATCCGTCGTCGCCGAGGAAGATGTTGCCGATCCCGGCGATCAGCACCGCGGCCGTGAATTCACCCCTCTTCGTCGGTGGGCGTCGTCGCGCCGCCCACTCGCGCGTCGTCGACCTTTCCGGTCGCCGTCTCGCCGGGGGCGTTGGCGGTCTGCTTGCGCTCGTCGTAGGGCGGCGCCGCCGATTCGGTGCCGGGCGGGGCCTGCGAGGTGAACTCGGTCTCCCGCTTGATGTCTTCGGAGTGCGCCGAGGTCATCTCCTCGTGATCGATGTGCCCGGGCTCCCGGTCCGCCGGGCCTCCGGCCGCTACGCCGGCGCCGGCGTCGCGCGAACCCGGCGCGCCCCGTGCCGATTGCGGCTCTTCGCGATGCTCACCCATGATGCTCCTTTCCGGTCGGCCGCTACATGTGCCGGATCTTCAGGTATCGCCGCAGATCCGGTATCGACCGCACGCCGAGATACAGCGCCGCCGCCACCAGCACGGCGACGACAGTCGTCGAGACCACTCCTACGGTTTCCATAGCGGACTTCCTTTCACTTCTCCGGGCCGTCGAGCGGCTCCAGTTCGTCGGGCGCGAAATACAGGTAGCGGCCGTACCATTCGTGCAGTTCGGCCGCGGGATCGTCGTCGAGCACGACCCCGACGTGCGCATGCCCGTCCACGTCGGCGTGCACCGAGACGACCCGGGCGCGTCTGCCGTCGAAGAACACATCCTGGGCGTCGGCCCGCCGTGCCGGGTGCAGCCGGACGCGGCTGCCCTTGCGCACCAGCACTCCCGCGACCGGCACCGCGTCGGAATCCGGGCGAACGGCGGTGTCGGCCAGCGGGTCCCACCAATCGATGCCCTCGGGGACCTCCGGTATCAGCCGTGGACGATCGGCGTGCGGGTCGCGCAGCACCCCGTGCAACTGCCGCATCGCGTCGGGTGACATGGCCTCGCAGCGGTCGATGATCTCCGCCGCGCGCGGATCGGTCGCCCGCGCCCGCGCCTTCTCGGCGTCGGTCATCGTCAGCACCCGCAGCGTGAGGATCTCGTCGATCTCGGTGGAGTCGAACAGCGCGCCTTCGCTCTGCTCGGCGATCTCCGGATGGTCGTAGAGGATGATCGGCGAGATCAGCAGCATGCTGTAGTCACCGGGCGGACCGGCCAGCACCGGAAAGCACCGGTACCGGTCGCAGCGGGCGGCGGCGGCCGTCGCGTGGGGCGGCGGCTCCAGCAACGAGACGAAATCGCCGCCGGTGACCTCCGCGATGACGTGCGCGCCGATCAGCGAGCGGGCGATGGCGTCGCGCGTATCGGCCGCAGGCCCGCCGACGTTGCGCAGGACGACGGTCAGCCGCAGGAAGCCGTCGTCCCGGTCGGACGCGAGTTCGAGTTCACCCGCCAGCGGATGCCGGGTCCGCACGAAGGTGCCACGGGCAGCGCCGGACGCGGTGGGAATCTCTTCGCTGTCGACGCCGCCCGGGATCGCCAGTGGCCGGACGAGACGGCCGGGCGTGACCGGGCCGACGACGACCTCCTGTTCCACCGCCTCGTCCCAGGTCAGCCACGAGACCTCGCCGTCGGTCAGTTCCGGGACGGGCGTACCGTCGCCGTTCACCACTTGGCGGCGCTGAAGCTGGAGGAAACGAACGGTCAGGGTGATCCGAGGACGCTCACCCGGATCGATCAGGAACTGCGCGGACAGAGTCGATTCCTCCCCCAGTCCCGCCGCGGCGGCCCCGGGCGGTCCCAGTACACCGAACTGCCATCGCGACTGGTTCTTGCGCGCGTCGGCTCGGTAGGGGTAGAGCAGGTAGCCCTCGTAGAGCACCGCGTCGGCCACGGCACGAGCGCGGGCACGGGATTCGGCGGAGGTCACGACACCTCCTCCGAGCCGGTCAGCAGCCGAGTCACCGCGTCGTCGAAGCCGAGCAGGCCGTGGCCGGACTTGTAGGCGGCGAGCGCCTGCAAGGTGTCGTTGTGCAACCGCACCCATCCGGCATTGGGAAAGTGCGCGGCCATCAGGTCCCGCCACACCGACACCGGCATGTCGAACTTGTCCTCGCGGTCCCACGGAATCTGCTGAACGGCGAATCCGGAACTGCCCCGGATGAAAACCGTTCCGCTGAACAGGAACAACAGCGGGACCACGCCGTCGCGCAACGCGTGCAGGTACTTCGATCCGGAGACCTCGAAGTCGTAGGTGCACGGCATCGGCAGATCCACTTCGGCGCCACCGGTGAAACTCGGAACCATGGTGGCGCAGTGCATCCAGAGGAACGAGCGCTGCGTCTCGTGCCACCGTTCGCGCGGGCCGAACAGATCGACCAGCCCCGCG
>NZ_BAFS01000182.1 GCF_000308415.1 Nocardia asiatica NBRC 100129
TCCGTGCGCGTCGACCGCGAGCCGCACCCGGGTGCGCCACCCACCGATCGCGTCCCCGGGCACGATCGTCTCCACCAGCACTTCCCGCTCGATCCCGGCCAGCCGCCGCAACTGTTCGGCCACCACCGTTGCCTTCACCGCGCGCTGGGCCGTCGGCGTGGCGAACGAGAAGTCACAGCATCCGGCGCCGCCGGGACCGGAGACCGGGCAGGTGGCGGGCACCCGGTCCGGCGACGCCTCGAGCACCTCGACCGCCTCCGCCCGGCAGAACGAGCCGCCACGATCCTCGGTGACCCGTACCCGCACCAGCTCGCCGGGCAGCCCGTGCCGGACGAAGACCACACGTCCCTCGTGCCGTGCGACGCAGAAGCCGCCGTGCCCCGGCGGGCCGAGCCGCACGTCGAACGTGTTGGTCCGCCAATCGCTCATCCCGAATGCTCCGTGGGCGTCATGTCCGATCTCCGTACCCGCGCCGCACCGCGCCGGGAGCGTTCACCACGCCGGGCGCCTTCGCCCGCGCGGACGAGCTCAGCTGCCACGGCACGCTGGTCACCATCACGCCGGGTTCGAACAGCAGCCTGCCCTTCAACCGCAGCGCGCTCTGGTTGTGCAGCACCTGCTCCCACCAGTGGCCGACCACGTACTCCGGGATGAACACGGTCACCACGTCGCGCGGGGCGTCCTTGCGCACCCGCTTCACGTAATCCAGCACCGGCTTGGTGATCTCGCGATAAGGCGATTCGATCACCTTGAGCGGCACCGTGATGTCGCTGTTCTCCCACTCCCGCACCAGCGCCCTGGTGTCGGCCTCGTCGACGTTCACCGTCACCGCCTCCAGCGTGTCGGGGCGGCTGGCGCGCGCGTAGGCCAGCGCGCGCCGGGTCGGCAGGTGCAGCCGGGAAACCAGCACGATGGAGTGCGAACGGCTGGGCAGCACGCCGTCCCACTCGTGCTCGTCCAGCTCCCGCGCGACCGAATCGTAATGTCTGCGAATCAGTTTCATGACCACGAAGATCGCGACCATGGTGAAGATGGCGATGTAGGCGCCCGCGAAGAACTTGGTGATCAGCACGATCACCAGCACCGCCCCGGTCGCGGAAAGACCGACCGCGTTGATCACCCGGGATCGCTTCATCCGCGCGCGCTGCGCCGAGTCGGTCTCGGTGCGCAGCAAGCGGGTCCAGTGCCGCAGCATGCCGGTCTGGCTGAGCACGAACGAGACGAACACGCCGACGATGTACAGCTGGATCAGCTTGGTCACCTCGGCGCCGAACAGCACCACGAACGCGATGGCCGCGCCGGACAGGAACAGGATGCCGTTGCTGAACGCGAGCCGGTCGCCCCTGGTGTGCAGCTGGCGCGGCAGGTAGCGGTCCTGCGCCAGGATCGAGCCGAGCACGGGAAACCCGTTGAACGCGGTGTTCGCGGCGAGCACGAGGATCAGCGCGGTCACCGCCGTGATGAAGAAGAACCCGAACGGGAAGCCGTCGAACACGGTTGCGGCGAGCTGGGCGATGAGCGTCTTCTGCTGATAGTCGGGCGGCGTGCCGGTCAGGTCGCCGGCGTCGTGCGCGTACACCACGCCGATCTTCTGGGCCAGGACGATGATGCCCATCAGCAATACGATCGCGATCGCGCCCAGCATCAGCAAGGTGGTGGCGGCGTTGCGCGACTTGGGTTTGCGGAAGGCGGGGACACCGTTGCTGATCGCCTCCACACCGGTCAGCGCGGCGCAGCCGGAGGAGAACGCGCGCGCGATGAGGAAGGCGAACGCCAGCCCGTAAAGATGCTCGTGCTCGGCGTTCAATCCGAACCCGGCCGATTCGGCCCGCAAATCCTCGCCGAGCACGAAGATCCGGAACAGGCCCCAGCCGAGCATGAGGACCATGCCGAAGATGAACGCGTAGGTCGGAACCGCGAAGGTGGTGCCCGATTCCCGCACCCCGCGCAGGTTCATCGCCGTGAGCAGCGCGATCGCCACGACGGCGAACAACACTTTGTGGGTGGCGACGAACGGGATGGCCGAGCCGATGTTGGACGCGGCCGAGGAGATCGACACCGCGACGGTGAGCACGTAGTCGACCAGCAGCGCACTGCCGACGGTGAGGCCCGCGTTCGGTCCGAGGTTGGTGGTGGCGACCTCGTAATCGCCGCCGCCGGACGGGTACGCGTGCACGTTCTGCCGGTAGCTGGCCACCACCACCGCCATGACGAAGGCGACCGCCAATCCGACCCACGGCGCGTAGAGATACGCGGCGACTCCGGCGGCCGACAGAACCAGGAAGATCTCTTCGGGAGCGTAGGCGACCGAGGACATGGCATCGGAGGCGAACACCGGAAGCGCGATTCGCTTCGGCAGCAGCGTGTGGCCCAGCGAGTCGCTACGGAAAGGCCTGCCCAGCAGCACTCGCTTCGCTGCCGTCGTCAACTTGGACACTGGAGCGAGCATAGGCCCCCGCACGGTGGATCGCGCGCGTGGCTCGCAGGTTTGCTCGTCGGCCGAAGGGGGAACGTGGCCGGTGGAATCATTCGACGGGTAGCGTTCGACCGGACAGCAGAGCAGACCGAACACCATGGTTCCAGGAACGAGGTTGCACGGTGTACGTAGTGATCATGGGGTGCGGGCGCGTCGGCTCGTCGCTGGCCCACGCCCTGGTCCGCGTGGGTCACGAAGTCACCGTGATCGATCGGGACTCCAGTGCCTTCCTCCGGCTGGGCTCCGATTTCCCTGGTGAGCGGGTGACGGGGGTCGGATTCGATCGAGATGTGCTGATCAAGGCGGGAATCGAGCGGGCGAACGCGTTCGCGGCGGTTTCCTCCGGCGACAATTCGAACATCATCTCCGCCCGGGTGGCCCGGGAGATGTTCGGCGTGGAGCGGGTGGTCGCCCGCATCTACGACGCCAAACGCGCGGCCGTCTACGAGCGGCTCGGCATCCCGACCATCGCGACGGTCCCGTGGACCACCGACCGCTTCCTGCGCGCGCTGGTCGGCGACACCGGCACCACCACGTGGCGCGACCCGACCGGAACGGTTGCTGTGACGCAGCTGACGCTGCACGAGGAGTGGTATGGCCGCACCGTGCGCGACCTGGAGCGAACCGTCTCGGCCAGGGTGGCGTTCATCATCCGTTTCGGCCAGGCGCTGCTTCCCGACAGCAAGACCATCATCCAGGCCGACGACATCGTCTATGTGGCCGCCGCGTCCGGCACCGTGGGCGAGACCGTCGCCATGGCCGCGAAGCCCCCAGCGAGCGAGGACTGAACATGAAAGTGGCCATCGCCGGAGCGGGCGCCGTCGGCCGATCGATCGCCAGGGAGCTCCTGCGCGGCGGGCACCGGGTCATGCTGCTGGAGCGTCAGCTCGAGCACATCGATTCCGCGGCGATCCCGGACGCGGTCTGGGTGCACGCCGACGCCTGCGAACTGGCGCTGCTGGAGCAGGCCGGGCTGGAGACCTACGAGGTGGTGATCGCGGCCACCGGTGACGACAAGGCGAACCTGGTGCACAGCCTGCTGGCCAAGACCGAGTTCGGGGTGCGGCGGGTGGTGGCGCGGGTGAACGATCCGCGCAACGAATGGCTCTTCGACGGCTCCTGGGGTGTGGACGTCGCGGTGTCCACACCCCGGCTGCTCGCCTCGCTGGTCGAGGAGGCGGTGTCCGTCGGCGACCTGGTGCGCCTGATGACGCTGCGTCAGGGCCAGGCGAACCTGGTGGAGATGACGCTGCCCGCGGACACCGCCCTGGCGGGCAAGCCGGTGCGCACCCTCACACTGCCGCGCGACGCCGCCTTGGTGACCATTCTGCGCGGCGGGCGGGTGATCGTGCCGCAGCCGGACGACGCGCTGGAAGGCGACGACGAGCTGCTGTTCGTGACTTCGGTGGAGGCCGAGGAGGACCTCCGGGTGGAACTCGCCAATCACGGCATCAGACCGTAACTCCCCGTACACGGCCGGACGCGTTCTCGGCGAAGCGCCGCCGGAGGACTACGCGGCCAGTTTCAGCTCGGCGCGCAGCTTGTTCAACGCGCGATGCTGCATCACCCGCACCACGCCGGGGCTGGTGCCGATGGCCTCCGCGGTCTGCGCCGCCGACCAGCCCAGCACGATGCGCATCACCAGCACCTCACGGTGCGCCGGCGCCAGCACCTTCATGAGTTCCCTTGTGGCGGTGCGTCGTTCGGAGGCCAGCGCCCATTCCTCCGGCCCGGCGGCGGAGGAGGCGTAGTCCGGGACGTCGGCCATCGGATAGGCGGGGTGCTGCTGCGAGCGGCGGAACGCGTCGGCGACCTTGTTGGCGGCGATGCCGTAGACGAAGGCCAGGAACGACTTGCCCTGGTCGCGGTAGCGCGGGATGGCGTTGACCGTGGCCAGCAGAATCTCCTGCACCACGTCGTCGGCGGTGACCTGCAGATGGGCCGTGTTGCCCAGGCGCGCACCGCAGTAGCGCCGCACCAGCGGGTGCACGATCCGGATGATCTCGGTGACGGCCTGACGGTCGCCCGCCGCCGCCGGGCCGATCAGCTTGTCCAGCTCGGCCGATACCCGCCGGCTCTCCGAGAGAGCGGGATGGTGGTTCTTGGGCAGTGCCGCGGTGTTGTGCTCGGTAGCCACGTCCGAGTCCTTTCTTGCCGATCAGTGCGTTTCGGTACGCATAGATCGTCCGATGAACTCGGGACGGCAACCAGGCACCCCAGGGTGGGGAAGCACCCACCTCGGCGGTGGGACTCCCCCCACCTCTGTGGTTTTCGCCGGGTGGTGGCGGAGGGTTAACGGCTCAGGCGGGCCTTGCCGCGGCCACCGACTTGGCGGGCAGATGACCCGCCCGGCGCACCGCCCAGATGGTGACGCCCAGCGCCACCGCGGTGAGCGGCCAGCCCATCGCGATACGGGCGAACGCGAGCCAGCCGGTCCGGTCGGTGTCGTAGAGCTGGGACTGCACCAGATAGCGCGCGCCGAACACCACGATCCACGTGGCGGTGGCCAGATCGTAGAGACGCACCGCGCGCGGATCGGACCGCCAGTCCGAGCCGTGACCGTTCAGCACGCCCCAGATCACGCCGACCAACGGCCGGCGGACCAGAATGGACCCGAGGAACACCGCGGCGTACACGAGGCTGGTGTAGATGCCGAAGAGGAAGAAACCCTTGGCCTCGCCCATGCGGTAGGCGATGAAGGCGCAGATGCCGACGCCGAAGAAACCCGAGATGGCGGGCTGGATGGGATCGCGCCGCACCAGACGCCAGATCAGGATGGCGGCGGCCACCCCGAGAGCCGACCAGATCGCGGCGGCCAGCCCGGCGACGCTGTTCACGGGAACGAACACGACAACGGGGAGAGTCGAGTAGATCAGGCCGCTGAAGCCGCCGAGTTGTTCGAGGAGGGTCTGCTCGGCACGTTCCTCGTCACGGTCTGGCAGCTCCAGCCGCCCGGTACGGTCGTCAGATCCTGCGTTGTCGTCGCTCAATGGCATACGTCAGCTGTTCCCGCGCAATTCGTAGTAGGGGTTGAAGATCACCTTGCGGCCGTCACGGTCGCCCACCCGGCCACGGACCAGGATGCGCCGCCCCGGCTCGATGCCGGGAATGCGCCTGCGCCCGATCCAGACCAGCGTAATCGCGTCCGTGCCGTCGAAGAACTCGGCCTGGACACTGGCACCGGCCGACTTGGGACACGCCTCGACACTGCGGAGCCTACCGAGCATGGTGGCCTCGTCACCGCGCCGACACTCCGACGCGCGACACGCTCCAGAGGCCTCGGATGTCTCGGCCAGCTCTTGGGCGTCGAGCTGATCGATGTCTTCGGTCAGTCTGCGGCCCAGACGTCGGAAATATCCTGAGGCTGCGGATGACATTGCACGCTCTCCTGCATAGAGCAGATGGCGTGGGTCGCACACCATCGTGAGGGATCCGATCCGCACGACCTGCTGAGGCCGTACACCGCCACTGTAGATGGACCGGGCCACCCCCGCTACGCTCGGACCGATGTTCGACTCCCCACACCCGGCTCGCGTGGTGGCACTGCCCGGCACCGGATCCGACGCCGATTTCGCCGAGCGCGCCTTCGGGCCCGCGAGCGCAGCGCACGGCCTGGATTTCGTCGCCGTGGAACCGGATCCACGTCGCGTGGTCGCCAGCTGCCGGGCCGCGCTCACCGCGGCGGCACAGGCGGGCCCGGTGCTGGCGGCGGGGATCTCGCTGGGCGCCGCGATCGCGCTGGAATGGGCCGCCGAGCACCCGGATGACGTCGTGGGAGTCGTGGCGGCGCTACCCGCCTGGACCGGACCGGACACCGCCGCCTGCCCGGCGGCGCTGAGCGCGGCGGCCACCGCGGCGCAGCTGCGCGCCGACGGCCTCGCCGCGGTGATCGAGCGAATGCGGGCGAGCAGTCCTGGGTGGCTCGCGGACGCGCTGACCCAGTCGTGGCGGGCGCAGTGGCCGGACCTGCCGCGGGCGCTGGAGGAAGCCGCCGACTACAAGTGGCCGGACGCCGAGCGCCTGGCCACCTTCGAGCTGCCGATCGCGATCGTCGCCGCCGTCGACGACCCGGTGCATCCGGTGACGGTGGCCGAGGAGTGGGCAGCGCTGGCTCCGCGCGCGCGACTGCACCGGATCACGCTGGACGAACTCGGCGCCGATCCCGCGATCCTGGGACACGCGGGGCTCGGCGCCTTCCGGTGAGTCCGGTCGTTCAGTTCAGGCCGAGCTGCTGCATGGCCGACCCGTCCGCACCGCGCCGCGGTCCCGGCGGCATCCGCGGCACCACCGGCTGCGCACCGGTCTGCGCCGCGACCTGCGCGGCCATCGCCTGCTGCTGAGCCTCCACCTGCTGCTGATGCGCGGCAGCCAGCTGCTCGGACAACTGCTGGGGCAGCACCACGGGCAGCGGCTCCCGCACCGGCAGCGGATCCTCGCCACGGCGGACCACCGTCTCGCTCAGGATGGCGCGCGCCGCCTTGACCAGCGGACTGCCGTCGTTCGCCGCGCCCGAGGGGCCGGCCGCCACCAGCCGCACCATCCAGCGATAGCCGTCCACGCCGATGAAACGCAGATCCGCGCCCTCGGTCAGCGCCAGCAACTCCCGGCCCCACGGCCCGTTCTCGATCGACACCCTGGCGCCGTCCTTGCGCAGCGAATCCGCGAGGTCCGCGGCGACCAGACGCCACTGGCCCGAGGTCTTGGGCGCGGCGTAGGCCGCCACGGTGATCCGGCCGTGCTCGGTGGCCAGGTGCACCGCTTGCGGCTGGCCCTCCGGGGTCATCTCGACCTGCAGCTGACCGCCGGGCGGGACCGGCAGCAGCACCGATCCCAAGTCCAGCCGCTGCTCGGACACCGTCTCCAGCAGCTCGGCCACCTCGTCGTAGTCGTACGGGCCCGGCTTGCCCTGTAGCCGGTCGGCGTCCAGGTCCACGCCTTCGTAGGAGCGTTCGTCGGTGGGCGCGTCGTCGTAGAACTCGTCGTCGTACTCCGCTTCGTACTCCGCCCCGTAGTCGGCGTAATCGTCCTCGTCGTACCGATCGTCCGCGGCCCTGCTCGACTTCTTTCGCTTTCCGAACATTCTCGTCATGCCTCCTTGCCGGTCGCCCGGCCCGCCCCGTTCGAGTGCGCGGCCAGGCTCGCGTGGCCGCCGCTGGAGCCGTAGCCGCCCGCCCCCCGGGTGGTCTCGTCGAGCGAGTCGACCTCCACGAAATCCACCAGCTCCACTCGCTGCACCAGCAGTTGCGCGATCCGGTCGCCGCGCCGCAGCTCGATCGGCGTGCGCGGGTCGTGGTTGATCAGGCACACCTTGATCTCGCCCCGGTACCCCGCGTCGACGGTTCCGGGCGTGTTCACCACCGACAGCCCGGCCTTGGCCGCCAGACCCGAGCGCGGATGGATCAAGCCGACCGTGCCGACCGGCAGGGCGACCGCGACGCCGGTGCCGACCAGCACCCGCTCCCCCGGCTCCAGGATGACGTCTTGCGTGGTGCACAGATCCACGCCCGCGTCGCCCGCATGGGCGCGCGTGGGCACGGGGATGCCGGGGTCCAGCCGCAGCAAGGGTATGGGTGAAAGTGCGCTCACGTTGGACGAGCCTACGCGTAGGCTGTTTGCCCTCGTGACTTAGTGTTGACTCGTGTCGGACCAGCCCAATCCCATGACCACGGACGAGAAAAAGCAGCCAGCGCGCCTGTACCGGGAGCGCCTGTGGGTGCCGCTGTGGTGGTGGCCCGTGGCCTTCGCCATCACCGGGTTGCTCGCGGCGGAGATCCATATGGGCGCGCCGGGGTTACGGGCGTGGCTGCCCTATGTGGTGTTGTTCCCGGTGCCGGTCTGGGTGCTGCTGTGGCTGAGCCGCCACCGTGTCGAAGTGGCGCCGGACGCCGCCGGCACACCGGAGCTGCGCGCCGATCGCGCCCATCTGCCGGTGAATTTCGTGGCCCGCGCGGCCGTCGTCGCTCCCACCGCGAAAAGCGCGGCGCTGGGCCGCCAGCTCGACCCCGCCGCCTATGTCCAGCATCGCCCCTGGGTGGGGCCGATGGTCTTGCTCGTGCTCGACGACCCCGACGATCCGACGCCGTACTGGCTGGTCAGTACGCGACGGCCCGAACGGGTCCTTGCCGCGCTCGGTCTTCCGAGCGCGGGCTGACACTGTGTTCGATCTCGTCGAGATCAGGCGGCGCAATCCATGCAGATCATCTGGCCGCCCTTGTCGCTGGCCAGCCTGCTCCGGTGATGAACCAGGAAACAGCTGGAACAGGTGAACTCGTCGGCCTGCTTCGGGATCACCCGAACCGTCAGCACTTCCTCGGACAGGTCGGCGCCGGGAAGCTCGAACGACTCCGCGGTATCGGATTCGTCGATATCCACGACGGCGGACTGCGCCTCGTTACGACGAGCCTTCAGCTCCTCCAGCGAATCCTCCGACACATCGTCGGATTCGGTGCGCCTCGGTGCGTCATAGTCGGTTGCCATGTCGTCTTCCCCTCGTCCTAACTCCGTATATCCCGGACCGGTCCGCTCACACCCGATTCCTGCCGGAACCGCCGCGACCGGTACCGCCCCGCCGGTGGTGCACGTCACACGTACACCGGTCGCCTATCAGGCCGGATCGTGCCGATCCACTCCGGATAGCGCTGGGTAAACGCAGGACATGCCCTTCTTGTTCCCGCGACCGACCACTGATTTCCGCACCGGTGATTCGATCTGGGCCGCCAGACAATAGCGGACCCCGGAGGAAAAGGCGCAATCAAAACACGGCCGAGTCGAAAATGAGGGGCAATCGACACCGTCCGGGGAACGCACCGAGACCTTGCGCCGCGGCCCCGCCACATTTTCGTAGAGTGTGCTGGTGGTTTCACTGATCACCGAAGGCACCGCGACGGATTCGCAAGGTCGGCCGTTCCTGCGTAGGCGCCCCCAGCCCTGGCTCATCATGCTCGGCGTTCTCGCACTGATCTGCGGGATCGTCTGGATAAAAGCCCTCACGACGCACGACGCCGACCACACCGCGATGGCATGCAACTCGCCGAGTCCGGCCTCGGATCCCGGTGCGCGGCAAGCGACTCCGCTCGGCCAGCGCGTCGGCGCCGGCCGGCTGCAGGACGTGGAACCCGCACCGCTGGCGGCGAGCAAGGTACGCGTGCTGAACGCGAACAACCAGCGCGGTCAGGCCGCGCACGTCGCCGCCCAGCTCGGCGACCTCGGCTTCGCGAGCGCGCCCGGCACGCAATACGGCAACGATTCGGTATACGTCAACGGCGACCTGGAGTGCACCGGGCAGATCCGCTTCGGGGTGAACGGCCGCCCGGCCGCCGCGTCCGTGCAGCTGGTCGCGCCGTGCGCCGAGCTGATCGAGGATCAGCGCGGCGACGAGACGGTCGATCTGGTGCTCGGTTCGCTGTTCCGGGACATCCGGCCCAGCAACGACGCCGAGGAGGTGCTGCGGTCGCTGAAGAACCCGGCGCCGGGCAACTCCACCTCGATCGATATCAAGTTGCTCGACGCCGCGCGGCAAGCCCGCTGCTGATCAGCGGTCCGGGATCGGCTCGGTAGCGCCGACCCGGGCCAGCAGTTCCCCGAGTTCACCGGCGATCCCGGGCGCGGCGGCCACCACCAGGTCGCCGTCGGCGCCCGGCGCGGTGGCCGGGGGAAGCGTGAGCCGCGCGCCCGCCTCCGCGGCGATCAGCGCGCCCGCGCCCCAATCCCAGGCGTTCAATCCGTGCTCGTAGTACGCGTCCACCCGGCCCGCCGCGACATGGCACAGATCCAGCGCCGCGGCGCCGAAACGGCGGATGTCGCGCACGTGCGGCAGCACCTGCGCGGCCAGCTCCGCCTGCCTGCTCCTGCGGTGCCTGCCGTAGGCGAATCCGGTGGCGACCAGCGCCATCGCGACCGTGTCGACGGGCGTGCAGCTGAGGTGCTCCACCACGCCGTCGGCGTCCACCCGCAGCGCGCCGAGGCCGAGCCCGGCGCTGTAGGTGGCCGCGCGCGCGACGTCGACCACGGCGCCCGCGACCGGCCGCCCGCCGCGCAGCGCGGCCACCGACACGGCGTAGCCCGGGATGCCGTAGAGGAAGTTCACCGTGCCGTCGATCGGGTCCACCACCCAGTGGACGACGTCGGCGCTCGTGTCATCGATGCTGCCGCCGCCCTCCTCGCCGAGAATCGGGTCGCCCGGGCGCTGTTCGGCGAGCAGTCTTCGGATCAGGTCTTCGGTCTCGGTGTCCACGATGGTCACCGGATCGGTCGCGTGGCTCTTGGACTGCACCGCGCCTTCGGCGTGCGCGCCCCCGGGCCCGAACACCTCGGGACGGCGGGCGCGGACGTGGGCGGCGGCCGTCTCGGCGATGTCGACCGCGACGCGCCGCAGGTCGGCTTCGTCGCCACGCGCGACGATCGAGACGAACGAGTCGGAGGTGTAGTCGGACACTGACGATGAGGTTTCCGGCACGCCTTCCATCGCATCACACATCCTCGCCGAACGCCCAGCCTCGTGGTCCCATTACTCTTGTCGTGCACGACACAGCGCCGTCGTCGGGCATCCCATTCGCCACGCCCGCAGGGGCGTCGTGGGCCCCGTGCAGCGCTGTCATCACACCGGCCAGCACAGGGAACGAGGGGTTAGTCATGTCCGCTCGGGGGCACGCATTCGGCATCGATATCGGTGGCAGCGGCGTCAAAGGCGCCGTGGTCGATCTGGCCACCGGCGAGTTGGTCCACGAGCGGATCAAGATCGCGACGCCGCACCCCGCGACACCGTTCGCCGTGGCGGAGGCGGTGGCCGAACTGGTCGCCAAGGCCGGGTGGGACGGTCCGGTCGGCCTCACCCTGCCCGCCGTGGTCCTCGGCGGCGTCGCTCGCACCGCGGCCAACATCGACAAATCCTGGATCGGCACCGACGCGCGAGCGCTGTTCTCCGCCGCGCTCGGCGGCCGGCCCGTCACCGTGCTCAACGACGCCGATGCCGCGGGCATGGCCGAGGACCACTACGGCGCGGCCAGGAATTTCGCGGGGCTGGTCATGCTGCTGACCTTCGGCACCGGCATCGGCTCCGCGCTGCTCTACCACGGCACGCTGGTGCCCAATACCGAACTCGGCCACCTGGAGGTCCAGGGCATGGAGAGCGAGCACCGCGCGGCGGCCTCGGTGAAGGAACGCGACGACCTGACCTACGAACAGTGGGCGGCGCAGGTCAGCCTGGTCCTGACCACGCTGGAGAACCTCTTCTTCCCGGTCGTCTTCGTCGCGGGCGGGGGCATCAGCAGGGACGCCGAGCACTGGATCCCGCTGCTCACCAACCGCACCCCGGTCATTCCGGCGCGCCTGCGCAACACCGCGGGCATCGTCGGCGCCGCCATGGCGATCGCGGGGGGTATCGCGCCATGAGGCGCGCGGGTACCGCGAGGATGCCGTTCCCGGCATCGTGCCGTAGGTACCCTGGTTAGATCGTTACAATGGAACGTGCCCGGCTGAGCCGGAGAAACCCCGACCGGCGCTCCGCCGGTGCAACCCGACAGATCGCTCCGCCGGAACACCACTCTGGCGTGACGCCGCACGAGACCGTCACGAAAGGGCGTACGTGGTAGCCACGAATACCCGTCAGACCGCCGAATCGGCCGATGCCGACTCCGCAGATGTAAACGCAGCACGGCCGGTCCGTAAGGCTGCCGCGAAGAAGGCTCCGGCGAAGAAGGCCGTCGCCAAGAAGGCGCCTGCCAAGAAGGCCGCGAAGGCAGCCAAGGCTCCCGCGAAGAAGGCAGGCACCAAGAAGGCGGGACCGGACGGCGAGCCCGGCGCCGACGAGGCGCTCGAGGACGAGTCGCTGGACCTCGACGATCTCGGCGATCTGGAAGTCTCCGAGGAAGACCTCACCGACGGCGACGAACTGGTCGACGTCGCCGAGGAACCCGAGGCCGAAGGAGCCGAAGCCGAGGAGGCCGAAGAACCGACGGCGGCGGACAAGGCCTCCGGCGATTTCGTGTGGGACGAGGAGGAATCCGAGGCGCTGCGCCAGGCCCGCAAGGACGCCGAGCTCACCGCCTCGGCCGACTCGGTCCGCGCCTACCTCAAGCAGATCGGCAAGGTCGCGCTGCTCAACGCCGAGGAGGAGGTCGAACTCGCCAAGCGGATCGAGGCGGGCCTCTACGCGGCGGAGAAGGTGCGCGAATTCACCGAGCAGGGCGAGAAGCTGCCGGTCGCGATGCGCCGCGACTACAACTGGATCGTCCGCGACGGCAACCGGGCCAAGAATCATCTGCTCGAGGCCAACCTGCGCTTGGTCGTCTCGCTGGCCAAGCGCTACACCGGTCGCGGCATGGCGTTCCTCGATCTGATCCAGGAGGGCAACCTGGGTCTGATCCGCGCGGTGGAGAAGTTCGACTACACCAAGGGCTACAAGTTCTCCACGTACGCCACCTGGTGGATCCGTCAGGCCATCACCCGCGCCATGGCCGACCAGGCCCGCACCATCCGCATCCCGGTGCACATGGTGGAGGTCATCAACAAGCTCGGCCGCATCCAGCGCGAGCTGCTCCAGGACCTCGGCCGCGAGCCGACGCCGGAGGAGCTGGCCAAGGAAATGGACATCACGCCGGAGAAGGTGCTGGAGATCCAGCAGTACGCGCGTGAGCCCATCTCGCTGGACCAGACCATCGGCGACGAGGGCGACAGCCAGCTCGGCGATTTCATCGAGGACTCCGAGGCCGTGGTCGCGGTGGACGCGGTGAGCTTCACCCTGCTGCAGGACCAGTTGCAGTCGGTGCTGGAGACGCTGTCGGAGCGCGAGGCGGGCGTAGTCCGGCTGCGCTTCGGTCTCACCGACGGCCAGCCCCGCACCCTCGACGAGATCGGCCAGGTCTACGGGGTCACCCGGGAACGCATCCGCCAGATCGAGTCCAAGACCATGAGCAAGCTGCGCCACCCCAGCCGCTCGCAGGTCCTGCGCGACTACCTGGACTAGGTCGCATCGCCTCGACGCCCGCATCGTCGTGCCGCTCGATATCCCGAGCGGTCGGCGGATGCGGGCGTCGCGCTTTCCGGCGTGAATTCGGGTCGCGTCGCTCCGCGCCATGAGCCATCGAGCGCGGTCCACAACAGGTCGACGCAGCCGCAGCCATCGGTCGCGCAGCCGAACATCGTTGCGGTGCCCCTGACGCTCTTGGGCTGGCCTGCGCGTCATGGCTACAGAGAAAACCCCGCCGCCGCCGCGCCGGTCGCGTAGCAGAGCGCACAGGGCGCTTTTCGCGGGCGCCAGGCTCGACCGGGCAAGGGACCGCGCGCTGGATCCTGCTGTTCGCCACCGGCCACATCAAGTCGACGCTGCTGGCCGTCACCGGCATCTCGCATGTCATCGAGCGCGGCGTCATCCCGTTACGGGTGGCCGTCGCCGCCGATGTGGGGCCAGCTAGCTATGGCTTTTCGGCCGTGCTGGCGGCGCTGGCGTTCCGTTTCCGTGGCACGGTGCGCCTGGTGTGGGCCGGATCGATCATCGTGGCGCTCGGCGCGGCGCTGTGGATCGAGCCGACGTTCACCGACTACGGCCATCTGTGCGCCGCCGTGATCGGGCCGGCCGTGGGCGCGACCGCGAGCCTGTTCCGGCACCGGCTGGAACGGACTGCCCCCGCCGGACTGATCAGGAGACGACGGGCTCGGGACGGCCGCGGTTCTGCAACCGACCCACCACCGGCTCCACCACCCGCGCGGCGATCGGACCGAGCACGGCCATCAGCAGGACGTAGGTCGAGGCGAGAGCGGTGAGCTGCCCGTCCATCGCCCCCGCGCTGACCGCCAGTCCCGCGATCACGATGGAGAACTCCCCTCGGGCGACCAGGGCCGCGCCCGCCCGGGCCCGCCCGAGGGGACGGATGCCCTCGCGTGCCGCCGCCCACCACCCGGTCGCCACTTTCGTCAGCAGAGTGACCGCCGCCAGCGCTATCGCCCAGCCCAGCACCGGCGGGATCGAACGCGGCTCGGTGCTCAACCCGAACGCCACGAAGAAGATGGCCGCGAACAGATCGCGCAGCGGTTCGAGCATCTTCGCCGCCGCGTGCGCCGTGGAGCCGGAGATCGCGATGCCGAGCAGGAACGCCCCGACCGCCGCCGAGACGCTCAGCGCCGAGGAGATGCCTGCCACCAGCAGCGCGGCGCCGAGCAGCGTCAGCAGGAAGACCTCGCGGTCGGCGCTGTCCACGACCGACGACACGTAGCGTCCGTAGCGCAGGGCCACCACGAGCACCAGCGTGATGGTGATCAGTGCCAGCGCCAGGGCGCGCAACCCGCTGACCCAGCTCAGTCCGGCCAGCACCGTGGTGAGGATGGGCAGATAGACCGCCATCGCCAGATCCTCGAACACGAGGATGGACAGGATCACCGGCGTTTCGCGGTTACCCAGGCGGCCGAGGTCGTCGAGCACCTTCGCCACGATGCCGGAGGAGGAGATGTAGGTGACGCCCCCCAGCGTGATCGCGCCGTTGACGCCCCAGCCCAGCATCAGCGCCACCACCGCGCCGGGCGACGCGTTGACCACGAGGTCCACCAAGCCGGCCGGCCACGACCGGCGCAGCCCCGTCACCAACTCCGCCGCCGTGTATTCCAAGCCGAGCAGCAGGAGCAGCAGCACCACACCGATCTCCCCGGCGACGTGGCCGAAGTCGTAGGCGGCCCCGAGCTCGATGAAGCCGCCCTGGCCGAAGGCGACGCCGCCCAACAGGTACAGCGGGATGGGTGACATACCGAAACGACCGGCGACACGCCCCAGCATGCCGAGAACGAAAAGAACCGCTCCGAGCTCGATCAGGGCGAGCGCGGTGTCCGTCACGTGCTCAGCCGTGCGTCAAGATCTTCGCGGCGGCATCCAAGCCCTCCGGAGTGCCGACCACCACGAGCAGATCGCCCGCGGTGAAGGTGAAATCGGGACCGGGCGAGGGATGCAGCTGACCGGCCCGCATGACCGCCACGATGGAGACCTTGGTGCGAGTGCGCATCTCGGTCTCCCCGAGGGTGCGGCCGTCGTACGGGGAGTCGTCCCCGATCGGGAGCTGACGGGTGGTGATCCCGGGCAGGTCCCGATGGTCGTCGTTGAGCTTGGCGACCAATTGCGGCGCGCCGAGCAGATTGGCCAGGACCGCCGCTTCGTCGGTGGTCAACGGGATCTGGGCGGCACAGGCGTCGGGATCGTCCAGCTTGGAGACGATCAGGTCGATATCACCGTCGCGGTGGGCGACCACGCCGATTCGGCGACCGGAACGGACTTCGAAGTCCTTGCGGACACCGATTCCGGGTAGTGCGGTGACGTCGACGTTCACGCCCTCCAGATTAGCCGGATCCAGAGCGCGATCGCCGGATCGGTCATCACTTCGGCGGATGGCGCGTCGCGGGCGCTGTGCTGTGATGGAGGCGTGCGGCGGTGGTCGGAATTGCCGGAGCGAGCCCGGGATGCGCTGGGCGCGGTGCTCGCGTTCACCGGCGGCGCCGCGCTGTACCTCACCGGCCTGTCCACGATGACCGATCGGGGCGTGCACTTGCCGTTGTCGGTGCGCTTCGGTGTGCTGGCCGCCTTGTGCGTCGCGACGTTCTTTCGGCGCCGGACCCCGATCGCGGCCATGTTGTGCGGTCTGCTTCCCCTGGCGGCGGACATCTGGCTCGGCGCGACGGTGCCGGTGTGGATCATCTACGCCGACCTGATCTACTCGGCCGTGCTGTACGCGGGGCGGCGGGCCTCGCGGGCCACGACGGCGGCCTGGTGGGCGTTCTCCGGCGTCGCCGTGGCGCTCACCCTGGCGACGACCGGTGACCTGCGGGCGGTCGCGCTGGCGTTGGTGGCGGTGTTCAGTTTCGTGGCGACCCCGATCTGGTGGGCGAACTCCGTGCGCACGCACAAGGAGGTGGCGGCTGCCGAGCGCACCCGCGCGCAGGCGCTGACGCTGGTCGCCGAACTCGACCGCCGCGCGGCCGTCGCCGACGAGCGCACCACCATGGCGCGCGACCTGCACGACGTGATCGCCGGGCACCTCTCGGCCATCGCCCTGCACTCCGAGGCGGCACTCGGGGTGCTGGACCGCGGCGACGGCGACCCCGCCGTGACCGGCATCATGCGGTCCATCCGCGCCGACAGCGTCAGCGCACTGCACGAGATGCGCACCATGATCGGCTTGCTGCGCAGCGACGGAGCCGCCACGACGGAGACCGCCGCGCCGCGCACGCTCGCCCAGTTGCCGATCCTGGTGGATGCCGCCCGCGCGGCCGGGATCTCGGTGCGGGTGCGCACGGCACTGGACGGCGCGGCGCTGCCCAGCGCGGTCGATCAGGCCGCCTACCGCATCGTCCAGGAGGCTATGACCAACGCCATGAAACATGCCCCGGGCCAGGAGGTCTCCATCGAGGTGCGAGCCGAGGAGGAGACGCTCAGAATCGCCGTCCGCAATCCCACCGTGCCGGCGCGGCCGCCGCACGCTGCCACGGAGGCCGGGCGTCGCGGCCTGGTGAACATGCGGGAGCGGGCGGCCGCCCTCGGCGGGAATCTCCGCGCCGGACCGGATTCCGGCAGCTGGGAAGTCCTGGCCAGGCTGCCGCTCGACACTCTCGGTGCCGCATGACCATTCGGGTGGTGATCGCCGACGACCACGCCGCGATCCGAGCGGGCCTGCGGATGATCCTGGACGCCGAGCACGATATCGAGGTGGCGGGCGAGGCGGCCGACGGTGATGTCGCGGTGGCGCAGGCCAGGGCGCTGCGGCCGCAGGTGGTGCTGATGGACGTCCGGATGCCCGGTGTGGACGGCATCACGGCCACCGAGCGGATCACCGCCGACAGCTTGGCCAAGGTGCTCATCCTGACCACATTCGACTTGGACGAGTACGTCTTTCGCGCGCTGCGCGCGGGCGCCTCGGGATTCGTTCTGAAAACCGCGTCGGGACAGTCACTGGTCGCGGCGGTGCGCACCGTCGCGGCGGGCGACGGCGTGCTGGCTCCGGAAGTCACGCGGGCGGTGATCGCGGCCTTCGCCGCGACGAATCAGGCGGCCGCGCAACCGGCTCCGGCCGGGCTCGCGGAACTCACCGAGCGCGAACGCGAAGTGCTCGACTGCCTCGGCGACGGCCTGTCCAACGCGCAGATCGCAGGGCGGTTGTTCATCGGTGAGACGACCGTCAAAACGCACGTCTCCCGGGTGCTCGCCAAACTCGGTGTGCGGTCGCGAGTTCAGGCCGCCATCGTGGCGCGCGAGATCCGCGATCGATAGTCACGCCACAAGAGGAGCGAATGTCCCGTCCTCGGCGGGCAAGTACTCCTCGACCCCCGTGACCGCGCCCACCGGCAGCGGGCCGTACAGGTGCGGGAAGAACATCGATTCCGGATCGGTCGGCACGCCCGGCTCCCACTCGATCGGCGACCCCACCCGTCGCGGGTCGATGCGCAGCAGCACCAGATCACGCCGTCCCGCGAACAAGCGATTCGCCGGCAGGTGTACCTGCTGCGGAGACGAGAGGTGGATGAACCCGGCTTCGGCGAGCGAGGGCGCACAGTACTCTCCCGTTTGCCGAGCGGAAAGCCATTCCCCCAATGTGCATAGGTGAACAAGCGTGTGAGTGTCATACGTCACGGGTAATCTCCCAGTGGACAACCGGATCGGTCGATCGAGAGTGTGACCCAGTGCACATCGGCGGCATGACCTGTGGCGTTCGCCCGTAGCGAAATCCCTGGTCGTGTTATCGAAAACACACTGGTTCATGCGCGGGAACAAAGTCCCCCGTCCCGAACGTCTGACAGAGTAGTCATACCCCTGCTGGGAAGTAGCGGTAGCGAGCTCGTGGTGAGTGACCACGGGCCCCACACCAGGTGAACGGTCGTCGGGACCGGGAGCCAGGACGGAGGAGTCATGCCAGGAACCCTGACAAGCACCCCACTGACCGCGGTCGATCGTTGCGACCGCTGCGGGGCGGCTGCCCGAGTGCGTGCCGTACTGCCCGCAGGTGGAGAGTTGCTCTTCTGCCAGCACCACGCGAACGAACACATGGATCGGCTGCGTGAGCTGGACGCCGTGATCGACACGGAGTCCGCTCCCGCGCTCTGACCTGCTCCTCGCGTCCTGACACAACAGCATCGGACAACAGAACACCGTTTCCACCGGCAGCGGGCGACCCACAGGTCGCCCGCTGTCGGTGTGTCCAGGGGCCGGTCATCTCCCGGAGGCCGCGCCCAGAATGCCGTCCAGCAGCCTGGCCAGGCCGTATTCGAACGCGCCTTCCGGGTCGGCGGGCGCCTGGTACAGCTCGCCGACCGCGGCCCCGACCCGCGAGGACAGCGGGAACCGGCTGGGCGACATCAGCTCGGTGAGCAGCGGACCGTGCACCTCCCACCAGCGCGCGTCGCTCATCCGGCCGGTCTCGCGTGCTGCGGCGATCGCCATGCGAGCGTTCCCGGTGGCGAACTCCGAGAGCACGGCGATCACCCGGTCCATCACCACGTCCGGCAAGCCGAGCCCCTCGATCGCGGCGAGCTGCCGCTCGTAACGCCGCATCCGTCCGGGGCCGAGCACGAGCCGCCAGGGCGGCACCTCGAGCAGCCAGGGGTGCGCGAGGAGTTCCGCCCGGACCTGACGGGCGACGGCGGCCAGCCGTTCGCGCGGCGGCAGGTCACCTGGGATCGAGGCGTCCTCGTCCGCGACCGCGTCGACCATGAGGACCGCGAGCGCGTCCTTGCTCGGCACGTAGGTGTACAGACTCATCGGGCGTAGCCCCAGCTCGGCGGCCACGGCCCGGATGGAGACCTTCTCGTAGCCCTCCCGGTCGGCCAGCGCGACCGCGGCGGCGACCACCGCGTCGACGCTGACCGTCTGCTTCGGACCGCGTCCCGCCGGGCGCGGCGGACGTTCGTGCCGCCACAGCAGGCTCAGCAGCTGCCGGGCTCGGGCGGGGCTGAATTCGTCGCTCACTGGCTCCTCGGAACAAATCCGGTACGGTGTACGTTGTCACCATACTCCGTACGGCATACGTTATTCGAGGGGTCCGCTCTGCCCAGCACACACGCCACTTATCTACCGGACCGGCACATGTTCGCGCTCTGGAGCTGGCACGGCCACGGCGCCGGGCCCGCCCCGCGCGGCGAGGGCGACC
>NZ_BAFS01000181.1 GCF_000308415.1 Nocardia asiatica NBRC 100129
ACGATCAGTGCGGAGGTCGCGCAGGGAGCGGCGCCCGATGACGACGATCCCGAATCGCTCGACCTGCGCGACGACATCTCGTTCGAGCTCGAAGAAGTCAACGAGGTGATCGGCGAGTTGATCGCGCTGCGCGCCGACCAGAAGGCCAAGGACGGCGACCTGCTGACGGCTCGGCTCGGCGTCGGTGGCGAGAAGCCCGAGACGCTGGCCCGGATCGGCGCACGCTACGACCTCTCCCGCGACCGGGTGCGGCAACTGCACACCAAAGCGGTCGGGCAGATGATCCGGGCCGCGCAACTGTCCGGGCATCGCGCCGCCGCGGTGCTGTCCGCGCGCTATCCGCTCGACGCCAGGGACCGGCAGCTGGTGCGCGCGCTGCTGGTGGAGACGTACGCGACCGACACCGACATCGCCGCGACCGAGCTGTCGTATCTGAAGCTGCGGCTGGCCGGGCATCCGGCCGAGGACGCCAAGCGGATCGCCGGGTTCGTCGCCCAGCGCATCGCGGCCTGGCAGAAGAAGACCAACCGGCGCTTGGCGAAACTGCACGACGCCGAGCCGCGTGCGACGAGTCAGCTGAATCCCTGGTTGGGACAGGTCGATTGGCCCGGCGCCGCCGCCTCCGTGGCCACCGCCCCGGTGCCCACGGCCTCCGCGCGCACCGTGGACAGCGACGACGACGGTCGCGGCCGCTTCTACCTGGACAAGGTCGGTCGCGACGTGCCGTTCGACTCCGGCCTGGAAGCCAGGCTGCTGTGGATCCTCAATGCCAGCGACCGGGTCGAGACCTTCCAGGAACACCCCGCTGCCGTGATCTACGACCTCGACGGAGTGCAGCGGACGCACTGTCCGAGTATCGTCGCCCGGCTCACCGACGGCCGCACCGTGCTGATCGACGTCGCGCCACTGGGCCACGTCGGCTTCCACGTCAGCCGGGTGAAAGCGGCCGCGGCCCGAGCCCACGCGCACGCCAACGGCTGGGGGTGGCTGGTCTGGACCGGCAGCCGCATCGGCGTCCCGGATCTGTCCACGCGGCCGGTGGACCCCACGAGCGAGCAGGCGCTGCGCGACCTCGTCGCGCGCGGCCCGGTGCACTGGGCCGCGCTTCGCGAGGTGCGCGCGAGGACCGGCCTGGAACTGCTGGATTTCCTCGCGCTGGTGCTGCGCCACGAATGGCGTTGGGACCGAGCGCCTTTCCGGCTCAGCGCACCACCATCGCCGCCGCGAGGAACGTGACGATCAGCAGCATCGCGCAGATGGTGATCAGCTGCCAGCGGCCGATGGTCACCTCGAGATTGGCGATCGTGTTGCGCAATGCCTTGTCCAGCCGATCGTGGTCGGCGATCGTGCGTTGAGCGGCGGCGAGGGCGTCGGCCTTCTCCTGCGCGGCCGACTCCGCGCGTTCCAGGCGCGTGGTCAGCTTCAGCAGGTGTTTCTGCTTGTCCCGCAACGACTTCCGAGTCACTGCCAGCGCCGTGCGCTGGTTGACCAGTTCCTGACGCTGCCGGGCGATGACCGTGGCCTGCGTCTTCGTGTGGTACTCCCAATCGGTCACGGTGGCCCAGCCTCCTGTCCTCTCGTCCCGATAACCCCAGACGTAATCGCCGCGCACCCAGCCCGCGATGAACTCGCGCACTTCGACCGGCTCGCGCCGCGGCGCCGCCATCGCGTGCGCCGTGTCCAGCACGCCGGTGACCGCACGGTAGTCGCAGGCGGCGGGGGCGAAGTCCGCGATGCCCAGCGCGTGCAGATACGGCACCCAGTAACCGGGTGGGCACAACCACAGGACGTCCGTGCAGCCCGCGGCGCGCAGGCGCTCGGTATGCTCCTGGGCGAGCCCGCGCTCGAGCGGGCCGCTGCGCACCTCGATCGCGTACACCCGGTCACCCTTGCGCCAGTACACGTCGACCGGCAGAGTGCCGATGCGCCCATCCACTTCGGCTTCATCGGCCCCGTAGGCGAGCAGCCTGCCGCACAACCAGTACTTCAGCCGCCGCATATCCCACTGCGCGGCGGAACACTCCGGGCACCCGCAGGCGTACCCGGCCTTGGCACCACGGGTACGGGCGGAAGCCTCCCCGATACCCAGCTCGGCGAGCATCGCTCGGCGCCCGCAGGCGATTTCCGCCCGCTGCTTCGTTCTCACGCGACCACTCCCCTGCACAACCACCGCAGGCCCGGCGACCTACGCCATAGATCAAGAGTGCGTCAGACTCGGCTACCTCGCCAGCCCGCTTCACCCCGCGCTCGGGTGTGCCACGCGCGAGACCGATCACCAGGATCGGCGTCGTTCTCTGCGGCACAAGGACTTTCATCATGCCACGGGGCGGCGCCGGACAGTTCGGATCAGCGCATTGACAATTGTCGCCATCCCACGACGCGCCCGGCCACCGCCCGAGCGGGCGCGAGAACGACGATCCGGGCGCGGAGTCGCGGACTACGCGCTTCGGCCGGATAATGACGGATCAGATGCGTCGGCGTTGTTTCCGGACAAACCGGGTCGCCGCGTAATCCGCCCGCGTGGGGGTATTTCCGGGGGCCTAGGCTGCTTCGATCGGGTCAAGGATCGGTGCGGCGCCACCGATTCTTCGCGAGCCGCGGATGACCAACTGGGCGGATAGAATCGTCCGGCCGAGTGCGAGCTGGGCCGATACGGGGAAGTGGGTACTGGATGGAGCACGGTCAGCAGACCGGCGAGTCGATCGGCGCGATGTTGTCTGGTATCGCGTCGGCTCTCCGAGAGGTCAGCGAGAAGCTGGACGCGGTGGCAGCCCGTATCGATGGCGCACAGGTCGTGGTGAGCGAACCAACGGTCGAGGGACGGTTGGCCGAGCTCGAGGCATGGGCTTTCCGTGCCGGGCAGGACATCTCGGGTCTCGATTCCCGGGTGCAGCGCCTGGAATCCAGCGACGGCCCGGCGCCGGAGGTTCGGCAGCCGCAGCGTCCGGCCGTGCCGCTGCCCCGGGCCGCGAGCCGGTCGAACGCGCACCGGCAGGAGCGCGTCGACGCGGAGTCCGCGGGCAATGTCGAGGCCCGTGAACCGGCGGCTTCCCGCAACGGCGCCCGGCCGCAGAGCACCCCGCGCGAGCCGGTGCACGCGGCGGCCGAATCGGATCCCGCCGCTCGGAGCGGTTTCACGCCGCCACGCGAGCCTACGGTCACCGCGGTGGAGCCGAATGTCACAGCGGGACAGGGCTTCACCGCACCCCGCGACCCCGCGTCCAACTTCACCGCCCCTCCGTCGCGTGAGCCCGTGCCGACTTTCACCACACCGACGCCGCGGGAACCCGTATCGCCCTTCACCTCCCCGTCACGTGATTCGGGCACCGGGCAGCAAGACACGTTCACGGCGGCACGCGAACCCGCCCCGGCCTCGCACTCTTCCAGCGAGAACGCCGCGTACGAGAATATCGTCGCGTCGGCCACGAGCACGAGTCACAACAGCTCGGCGACCGGGACGGCGTCGGACGCGCCCGGCACGGGGCTCACCGGAGCCCACCGCGCCAGCGAGGAAGACCGCACGCCGGTCGAGAACACGCACGTGGACAAGCTGCAGGCCATGCTCGATGAGCTCAAGCGCACGGCGGCGGCCCCGCTGGGCCGCACCGATCTCTTCGGACCGCCGAGCGACTCGGCTTCGAACGGCTATCAGTCCGAGCGCACCGAGGCGCAGCGCAGACCGGCCGACTACCGGCTGTCCAGCCCGCCGCCGGTGTCCTGAACGACTTTCACCCGTCGTCGTCTGGGCGGAGCCGCCGCAGCCGAACGCAGCAGGATCTCTTGGACGAGATCGCGCAGCCAGCGATGCCCCCCGTCGGCGGTGTTGCGCGGATGCCACGCCATACCGATGACGAGTTCGGGCAGCGGCAGCGGTATTTCGAACGTGCCCAATCCGATCGCGGGCAGCGTGGCGGCGCTCAGCATCGCGGGCGCGGGGCACACCAGGTCGCTGCCGCGCACCGCGAACAGCGCGCTGGTCAGGGTCGGCACGGTGGCCACCACCCGCCGGGTGCGGCCGTGCAGCGCGAGACGGTCATCTATCGGGCCGTGTGACCGGCCGTTGCGCGAAATGCTCAGATGCGGCGCCGCGGCGTACGCGGCGACGGTGACGCGATCGGTGACCAAGGGATGGTCGGCGGCGGCCACGCCGATCACGCGATCGGTGAGCACCCTGCGCACGGTGGTCTCCGGGTCGGTGTGGTCGATCACACCGACCTCGAGGTCGACGCGTCCGTCCCGCAGCGCCGCGGTGCCCTCCAGTGTGTCCGGCAGGAAGCGCAGCGTCACGCCCGGCGCCTGCGCCCGCACCGCCGACAGCAGGGGCCCGGCCAGTTCGGTGAGCACCATGTCGCTCGCTTGCACCGCGAACGTCCGGCGCAGCGCCGCCGGGTCGAGTTCGTTGCGCGGCGTCAACAGCGCGCGCCCCTGCTCGACCAGCGTGCTGACCTCGTATCGCAATTCCAGCGCCCGTGGTGTCGGCACCAGGTTGCGTCCGGCGCGCACGAGCAAAGGGTCTCCGAGCACGCTGCGCAACTTGGCCAACGTCCGGCTCATCGCGGGCGGGGAGGTGTGTAGGCGCTGCGCGGCGAGGGTGACGCTGTTGGTGTCCAGCAGTGCGTCCAGGGCCACGAGGAGATTCATGTCCAGCGCTTCCACCCTTGGATTATCGCCAACGTAACCAGCGAGTCCCGGTATTGCGCCCGCGACAACCCAGGGCGAGTCGACCGGAGCGGCGATGCCCGAGCGGGCTCGCGGAAACACTCCGCGACCGAGCGCGGCCATGCTTCGTGCGGCGTACCACCCCGAGCACCGCCAGCTCTTTGAACAGCGGATATCCGGGAAGGTGCGATCACGGCCGCCGGGATGGCCGTCCTGGCGACGACGCCGACGACGGCACGCGACGCCGGGACCCTCCGCATTCCGCTCCGCTACCGGGCTGCCCTTCCCGGATCGCCAGCCGACGCGGGGCGGGTTCGGCAGTCGATGCAAAAGTGCACAGCGAGACCGGAATCGCCCACTGGACAGACAACCGGCGCGGCGGAGCGGCCCCCTCGTTCCGTGCGACGCCGGGGCTGCGGCGCCTCAGCGGCTGACCCGCCCGCTGTCGCCGTCGTACGGAAGCAGTTCCGCTTCGATCGGCGCGGGCGGTGGCGGCACCGGCCGGCCAGCGGGCTTGCGGCGGGTGGCCAACCCACGGTAGGACTCCGGCCGCACCCGGCGGAACACCTGGGCCGCGCGGGTGCGCAGCGGCAGCCGGAACTTCAGGTCGGCGAGCATCTCGTCGACGTTCTGGATGGAGAAGGGGGTGACGGCGGTGCCGTGCGCGTGGCGGCCGTGCGTGCGCTCCTCCATCCAGCGCAGGCGGGCGTCGATCTGCTCGGCGAGTTGCTCGGCGGGCGGCAGATCGATCCTGCCGGTGAGCAGCGCGGCGGTCCAGTGCGCGGCGACTTCGGCGTTCAGTGTGCTGATCACCGAGGAGTTGTAACCGGCGAAGGTCAGGTTCGGAACCTCCAGCGGCAGGATCTGGCGGTGCAGGCGGAAGTTGCCGTGCTCGTCGGTCAGCCTGCGCTGGACGTACGGCGTGAGGAAGGGCACACGCTGCTGGAAGCCGGTCGCGCACACCACCACGTCGGCCTGCAGCACCTGCCCGTCGGACAGCCGGACGCCGGGCGCCGCCTTGGGGCCGCCGCCCATCTCGGTGATGGTCGTGTCCCGGTGCACCGTGATGCGCCCGTTGGCCACCTGCTCGTAGAAGCCTTCGCTGGTGAGGCTGACGGTGCTCTCGGCGATCTCCTCGAACCGCCCCTCGGGCACCAGACCGAGCTCGCGCAGGCGGGAATGCTTGGTGACCAGTTCCTGAAGCAGATCGAAGTTGCTGATCCGTACCGATTCGCCCGGGCCGTCCAGGAACCGATCCATCCAGCGCGGCCGTAGGTAGTGGAAGTGCGCCTCGCCGAAACGGGTGAGCATCAGCCGTTCGTAGTCGATCACTCGCGCCAGCTTGCGCGGCATCTTCCAGAACAGCCGCCGCGCCACCACGGAGGTGGACGCCGCGACCTCGCTCACTGCGGTGGCGATGTCGCAGGCGGACTTGCCGTAGCCGACCACGACGACGGACTTGCCGCGCACCGATTCCAGGTCGGTGAACTGCGAGGAGTGATACAGCTGCCCACCGGCCGCGCGGAACCAGTCGGCGCCGCGGTAGTCCGGCATCGCCGGGTCGCTGAACACGCCGTTGGCGATCACCAGGTGATCACAAGAGGCCCGGTGCACTCCACTTTCGTCGCGAATTTCCAGCAACCAGCCGCTGTCCACCGGATCGGCGGCGACCACCTCGGTGCGCAGTCGCAGATGCTCGGTCAGCCCGAAGTGTTCGGCGTAGGCGGCCAGGTAGGCCTGCATGTGCTGCCCGTCGAGGACGCGCGGGTAGTCCGCGGGCATCGGGAAGTCGGAGAAGTGATACGTGTCCTTGGAGTTCTGCGTTTGCAGTCCCGGGTATCGCCGGGTCGCACTCCACACGCCACCGACATCGGGTGTGCGGTCGAAGATTTCGACCGGAAAACCCTCCTGTTTCAGCACTTTCGCGCAGGCGAGACCTGCGATACCCGCACCGACGATCCCGATGCGGCTTCCGCTTGTCATGCGCAGGAGATTACGTCCCCAGCGGCGCGCAGCAAAGTCGGTCGACCGAATCCGCTCGTCAGCGCACTGCGGGCGCACTCACCGCAACAACGGGAAGCTCGTGCAGACCGCGGATCAGGATGCTCTCGCGCCACCGCAGGTCCGCGTGGTCCACGGCGGGCCGCAGCAGCGGATAGCGTCGCACCAGCCTGGTCAGCGCCACACGGGCCTCCAGCCTGGCCAGTCCGGCGCCGAGGCAGTAGTGGATGCCGTGGCCGAAGGCCAGGTGGCCGTGCGCGCCGCGGTCCGGATCGAACGTGGCGGGCGCGGTGAACTGCCGTTCGTCGCGGTTGGCCGACGCTACCGAGACCAGCACCAGTTCCCCCGCCGGGATGACGCTCTCACCCAGTTGGACCGGCGCGGCGGTGTAACGCAGGGTGACGGTATTGACCGGTCCGTTGTAGCGCAGCATCTCTTCCACCAGCGGTGCGACGCCGGTGGGGTCCTCGCGCAGCGCCTGGTAGCGCGCCGGATCGGTGAGCAGTTCGAGCACGGTGTTGCCGATCAGGTTCACCGTGGTCTCGTGGCCGGCCAGCAGGATCAGGAACGCCGTCGAGATCAGCTCGTCGTGACTGAGGCGGTCCCCCTCTTCGGTGGCGAGCAGCAGCTGCGAGATCAGATCCTCGCCCGGCTCTTCCCGCCGCCGCCGGGCGATCAGTCCGTCGAAGTAGCCGACGATGGCGTCGGTCGCGGCGCGCATGCCCTCCGGTGTGGACATGGCGGTGTCGATCACGGCCGCCGACCATTCCCGGAATCGCGCGCGGTCCTCGACCGGCACACCCAGCAGCTCGCAGATCACCGTGATGGGCAGCGGGAACGCGTACTCCTCGAGCAGGTCGACCGGCCCCGCGCCCGCCCTGCGGTCGAGCGCGTCGAGCAGGTCGTCCGCGATCGCCGCGACCCGTGGTGCGAGCGCCTCCATGCGCGCTGGCGCGAACGCGGGGGTGACGAGTTTGCGCAGCCGCGAGTGCTGCGGCGGGTCGGCGTTGAGCAGATGATGGCTCAGGCGCTGATTGACCGACGCGACGCCGCTGTTGCCCGCGGCCGCTTGCCGCGCATGGGCGCCCTCCGGGGTACGTGGGTCCTTGCGGACGTCCGGGTGCCGCAGTACGTCCTTGGCGGCGTCGTAGTCCACCACCAGCCAGGCGCGGACACCGGTGCGCAACCGGATCCGGTGTACCGGTCCCTCGGCGCGCAACTGCCGGTAGAAGGCATACGGCGTGCGGAAGAAATCCGCTGGCAGCTCTCTCATCCGCTCGCTCCTAGGCTCGCCAGTGTTGTTGCGCCCCTTCGATGGTGACATCGGGCACGCCGCACGGCCAGTATGCCGGGCGGATCGTCCGGCGACCGACTCGATCTCGCGCCGATACTGCACCGCACTCGCGACCGCGGGTGTCGAGCGCGGGCTGATCGGTCCGATCGCCCAGGTCGCTCGCGCGTTGCGGTTCGGCGCGTGCCGTTGCCACGCTCGGGCGCCGTCGCTCCGCGCCGCGAGCTGCTCCACGACCGGCCGAGGGCGCTCGGTCCTGCCATCGAGTGCCCCGCGCGGCACCGCCGGTGCCGCTCCCCCACCTGGCGAACGCGGCCGTCGAACTCGCCTCGAAGCCCACAGATGGCCGACAGAGTTCGAACCCGAAGGCAGGCCGGTGCGGGAGAAACGGCGGTGGCGCGGCCACCGCGGACGATCCGGAGGTGGCGATCAGCGGCGCAGGGTGCCCTCCAGTGGGTGGGCACGGAAGAAGTCCCACATGATCCGGTTGGCACTGATCGATGTGGTGGTGGTGCCGACCAGCGGCACGGGCGAGGCGATGGACGGATTGCCGGGCCAGGTGTGCCCGCCGTCGATGATCGAGTAGAGCTCGACGGCAGCGCCGGGCGGGCACTCGTAACTCGCCACAGTCACGTCGGCAGCGATCTGCCGCTGGGCGGGATCGGCTCCGCAACCGTTCCGGCGCGCCCACGCCGCCGCTTGCGCCGGTATGGTCTCCGGTCCCGGTCCGTCGATCACCGGGCGGCCCGTCCCGGCGTCCGGCGCTACGACCGAGCCGGAGCCGTCGGGCTTCGGCAAGAACCTGGCGTTCGGGCCCGTGCCGCCGGTGTAGGCGACGATCGGATCCGCGGTGCCGTGGAAGGCGACCACGGGAACCGGACGTTCGGGACGGCACCACGCGAAGTCCTGCAGACCGGCCACCGGAGCGATCGCCGCGATTCGGTCCGACAGCTGACAGGCCAGCGAGGACGTGGTGAACGCGCCCATCGACAGACCGGTGACATAGATCCGGCGCTGGTCGACGCACAGCGACGATTCGACGTGAGACATCAGCTCGGACAGATAGGCGACGTCGCCGCTGGCCTCGCCGAAATCCCAGCGCGGCAGGCCCGGTTGCTCCAGCTGCGGAGTGATCGTCACGAAGCCCTCGGTGGCGCCCAGCGCACTGATCCCGCTGCTGACGTGCTCGATCGCGGCGGGCTCGAGGTAACCGTGCAGATCGAACACGACGGGCGCCGGTCGGCCCGGGTCGACGACGGGCACGTCCTGGATGTAATCGCCGGACCTGTCGCCGGCGGTGAAACGCGACGTCGATCGCCCCGGTACGGCCGCCGGCGCCGCACAACCCGCGGAGGCTGCCGGATCGGGCGACGCGGTCCCTTCGTCGGCGCGCGCCGCGCCGGGCCCCGCGGCAAGAACCGCTCCGACGGTGATCGTGGTTGTGAAGACCGCACAGGCGAGGCGGAGCGGCGCGCTGGTCGGCTGCCGTTCGCCGCGCACGCGACCGACCCGGTGGACGGGCCCGACAGATCTGAAAGCCATATTCTTGAGCATGAGAAGTATGTTTGCACTGGTGCTCGGAAAGCGGTATGGCTTCGCGATTTTCACCAGGCCCGGGGGTTCAGGGCGTCCCTTCGGTCGAGTCCACCACCGCGTAGCGCACCCCGGCCCAGCGCTCGACATCGAGCAGCCGATCGAATCACCTGCCGAAGAAGTCTCGGCGGCCTTCCCGGTCATCAGGTGGGTGGCGCGAGCGCGATGGCGAGAACCCGTGTCCGAACCCGGACAGCCTTGCCATGAGCAGCATCGCGAAAATATAGCTCACATATTTGAAAATGACATTCTCGCCAGAGCGTATGCTCTGATGGACGCATGAGCAACCTCCCAGTCATCGTCGACCGGGCCGGGCTATGGGACGCCGAAGCCCTGAGCGACGTCGCGGCGGCGACATTTCCGCTCGCGTGTCCGCCGGAGGCGACGCCTGACGACATCGAGGTCTTCGTCAGCGAGGTGCTGTCCGGTGAACGCTTCGGCGAGTATCTGAGCGATCCGGCCCGGATCGTGCTGAAGGCCGTCGCGGACGACGACATCGTCGGTTACGCGATGCTGGTCGCGGGCGCCCCTGCCGACCCGGCGGTGGCGGAATCCGTCCGGCTGCACCCGGCGGTGGAGATCAGCAAGATGTACGTCCTGCCCGGCCATCACGGCACCGGCGTGTCCACCGCGCTGATGGTGGCCGCGTTGGACTGGGCGCGCGCGGAGGGGTACGCGGGCGTCTGGCTGGGCGTCAATCAGGAGAACGTCCGCGCCCAGCGCTTCTACGCCAAACACGGTTTCACCGAGGTGGGCACCAAGACGTTCACCGTCGGCACCCAGCTGCACCACGACTACGTGCTGCGCCTGGTCTTCCGAGCCTGATTCACCGCACGAAATCGACGAGCGCGGTGTGGAATCGGGGCCCGACCACCGCCATCAGATGATCGCCTGGCACCACGACGAGCGTGCCGTTCGGCAAGGCCGCGGCCAGCCGCTCGGGCTCGGCGGCGAACGGGTCGTCGGCGCCGGCCAGCACCAGGGCGGGCACCGTGATGTCCGCCAAGGTCTCGATGGGACGGTCGTCGAGACCGGTCGCCACCGCGTGGATGGCGGCCACGTCGGCTCGCACCGCGTCGGCCAGCACCCGGAACATCTTCGCGGTCGGCGACGCGCCCGCACCGTCCCCGGTCATCGCGGCCTGGAGATCCGGCAGATCGATCACGCGACGGTCGACGCCGCCGCAGTCCAGCACACCCGACCCGATGCCGCCGACGACCAGACGCCGCACCCGTGGGTCGGTCGCGGCCACCATCAGCGAGATCACCCCGCCCATCGAGTACCCGACCTGCACGACGTCCTCGAAGCCCAGCTCGTCGTAGAGAGCGCGCACGTCTTTCGCCATGGCTTCCCACGAATAACGATGCGCCTCGTGCGGCTTGTCGGAACGACCGTGGCCGCGCGCGTCCAGCGACACCACGGTGTGCCCGGCGGACTGGAGGGCGCCGACCACACCGGTGCTCATCCAGTTCGCGTTGGTGTCGGCGACCACGCCGTGCTGCAGGACGACCGGAACGCCTTCGCCCTCCCACACCCGGTAATTGAGTTCCAGGCCGTCCCATGTCTCAAACTTCGTCATGCCGGGATCGTAGTGGACGACACCACCACGGGCAGCCGAAGTGGACGCTCGGCCGGCAGCCGCGCTCAGCCCAGCAAACGCGCATGCAAGGCCGCGACCTCGCGGTCGTCGAGTCGCAGTCCATCCCGGACATACGCGGCGAAACCGCCGTAGGTCTGCTCCACCTGGTCGAAGGCGGCGTCCAGCCAGGACTGCTGCACACCGTTGAGCGGATCGTCCGCATTCGCGTTGCGATACCGATTGGACAGCAGATAGTCCTCGGTCACCGTGGCCCGGTCGACACCGAGCAGAGTGAGCAGCACGGCCGCTGTCCAGCCCGTACGGTCCTTGCCCGCGGTGCAATGGAACAACACCGCCCCGTCGGCGCCGATGATGTCGCGCAGCACCGCGGCGAACGCCTCGTTCGCACCTGGCGCGGTGATGAACGCGCGATACAGTCCGTCGCCGCCGGTGAGCGTGGTGGCGATGACTTCCGGCGGCGCCTGACCGATGACGTCGTCCCAGTGCGCGACAGCGCCCGCGGGCAGCCGGTCCGGCCCGAGCGCACGCTCGTACATCGTCCGCAGGTCGTGCACCGAACGCACGCGGCGGTCGGTCAGAGCGGCCAGATCCGCGGCGGTCGCGTTGTTCAACTGCCCGGCCCGGTACACCAGGCCGGTGCGCACGATCCTGCCGTCGCCCGTGCGATATCCGCCGATGTCGCGGGCGTTCTGCACGCCCTGTAACCCCAGCGCGGGATCGGCGACGACGGCAGGCGCCGGGGGCTGGTCGGCGAGCGCGACGCCGGCGACCGGCCCGAAGGCGATCGCCAGACCCGTCGCCATGGCGACCGGGGCGCGGAAACGACGGGTCATACGGCTCTCCGTTCTTCTGGGCGATCCGCCGGGATTCGCCCGCGCTAGGCCGGGACTTCGAATCGCGACAGCGCGAGCAAGCGCGAGATGGCGCGCAGATACTTCTTGCGATAACCGCCCTCGAGCATCTCGGCCGAGAAGATCTCGTCGAGTTTCGCGCCCGACACCGTCACCGGGACGCTCGCGTCGTACAGCCGGTCGGCCAGCACCACGATGCGCAGCGCCACGGCTTGATCGGTGACCGGGTGCACGTTCGAGACGAATACCGACGACACGCCGGAGATCAGCGCGCCGTACTTCGACGGATGCAGCGTGCTCAGGTGCTTCAGCAGCGCGTCGAACTCGTCGAGGGTGGCACCCGGTGTGTTCGCCGCCCGTTCGGCCAGCACCTCCGGCGCGGCGGGCTCCGGCGCGGGCGGCAGGTCGCGGTGCCGGTAGTCCGGCCCGTCGACGCGCACCGCCTCGAAGATCGCGCCCAGCTTCTTGATCTCACGCAGGAAATCCTGTGCGGCGAAGCGACCTTCGCCGAGCTGGCCGGGCAAGGTGTTGGACGTGGCGGCGATCGAGACACCGGCCGCGGACAGTTCGGTCAGCAGCCGGGAGACCAGCATGGTGTCGCCCGGATCGTCGAGCTCGAACTCATCGATGCACAGCACGCTGTTGCCCGAGAGCCGCTCGAGGGCGTTGGCGAAGCCGAGCGCGCCCACCAGGTTGGTCAGCTCGCCGAACGTGCCGAACGACTTGGGCGCGGGCGAACTGTGGAAGATCGAGGCCAGCAGGTGGGTCTTACCGACGCCGAACCCGCCGTCCAGATACAGGCCGGCGCCGTCGACCTGCTTCTTCTTGCCGAAGATGTTCTTCTTGCGCGCCGCCTTGCTGATCTTCGCGACCTGTCCGGCGAACTCCTCGGCCTTGCGCACCGCGGCCGCCTGGCTCGGTTCCTTCGGGTCGGGGATGTAGGAGGCGAAGCTCACCTCGTCGAACATGGGCGGGGGCACCATCTGGGCGACGAGCTGATCGGCCGGGACCTCCGGGTGACGATCGACGAGGCGTTCTTGCATGGACGAAGCCTAGAGACGTGGTGTGATCTGGTCTCATGCAGCGTAGCCACAATGCGATCCAGCTCACAGGACTCGGCCCGGACGACCTCGCGCAGTTGTACGCGTTCCCCGCCGCACGCGAGGAGCCATGGGTGCGCGCCAATTTCGTCTCCAGTATCGACGGCGCCGCCACCAGCGGGAATCTGACCGAAGGGCTCGGTACCCCGGCCGACCGAACGGTGTTCATGCTGCTGCGGGAACTGGCCGAGGTGATCGTGGTCGGCGCGGGCACCGCGCGCGCGGAGAACTACGGCGGGGCCCGCACGGATTCGGCGCGCAGGCGCGCCTTCCACGAGCGCGGCATCGGCGGGCATCCCGACGGCGCGCCGCCGCCGATCGCGGTGGTCACGGCGAGCGCGGCGATCGACCCCGGCGCGCGCCTGCTCACCGACACCCGGGTGCCGCCGTTGATCATCACGACGGCCACCGCGCCCGCCGACCGCAAACAGCGGCTGGCGGACGCGGGCGCCGAGGTGATCGAAGCCGGCGACATCGCGGTGACACCCGGCGGCCTGCTGCGCGTGCTCGCCGAGCGCGGCCTGCGGCGCGTGCTCACCGAGGGCGGCCCGCACCTGTTCGGCGAACTGCTGGAGGCCGACGTGGTGGACGAGCTCTGCCTGACCACCGCGCCGCTGCTGGTCGGCGGCGCCGCGCGGCGAATCTCGCTGTCCGCGCACGAGTTCCGCGTCCGCATGACCCGCGCGCACGTCCTGCTGGACGACGACGGCACGATGCTCACCCGGTGGGCCCGTCGATGAAAGAACCGCCCGAACCTGGCAGGCTGTAGCAATGCGCTGGACTCGGGCCGCCGTGCTTGCCGCCACCCTCTCGATCGTGACCGCCGGTTGCGGCGCGGGACCGTCGGATCGTCCCGGCGTCGCGGTGCAGCGCCCGCCCGTGGCGGGCACCGCGACGACCTCCGCGGCACCCGCCGCGCCGCCGAACGCCGAGCTGCCCAAGACCGACCTCAGCTGGCGGGAGTGCACGCAGCCGACCCTGGACCAGCTCGGGCTCGGCCCCGCCCCCGCCGGCTTGGTGCTCGACTGCGCGGAGTACTCCACCCCGATCGATTCGGCGGGCGCCGTGCTGGGGAACTTCCGCGCGGGCGCGATGCGGGCCCGGCTGCCGCAGACACCGACCGATGTGCCGCCGCTGGTGCTCACCTCCGGTTCGGATCGCTCCTCGTCGGCCACCCTGGCCGGATTGGCCGCGGGCCCGGCCTCGGCGCTGCTGGCCGCCCGCCCGATCGTCGCGGTGGACCGGCGCGGCATCGGCAGCTCGCAGCCGATCGACTGCCTGCCGCCGGAGATCCGCCGCGGCCTGGCCGACAACGCCCAATCCGGACCGGACGCGGGTGACCCGGTGGCGAAGATGATCAAACTGAGCCAGGACGGCACCATCGCCTGCCGCGACTTCCTGCAGCCCTACGAGGGCACCTTCGACGCGCCGCACGCCGCCGACGACATCGAGCAGTTGCGCAGGCAGTGGCAGGTGGAGCACATCACGCTGCTGGGCACGGGCAACGGCGCGAAAGTCGCGCTCAGCTACGCCCGCAAATACGGCGACCACCTCGCCCGATTGGTGCTCGACTCCCCCGAGCCGGTCGGCACCGACGCCGTGACCCGCGCCGAGCAGACCGTGCAGGGCGCCGAAGCGGCGCTGACCGCGTTCGCCCAGCGCTGCGTCGGCCTCGGCTGCTCGCTCGGCGCAGACCCGCGCGCCGCGGTCACCGATCTGGTGAACCGGGCCGGGACGGGCGGGCTCGGCGACATTTCGGCGAACGCGTTGCTCACCGCGCTGTCGGGCTTCCTCGGCAGTCCCCGAGCCGACCAGGTCAACCGGGTGGCCGAACTGTCCGACGCCCTCGCCGCGGCAGGGCGCGGGGACCGAGGAGCATTGAGCAACCTGATCACGCGCGAAACCGCGGCCACCGAGAACGACGGCCAGTTCGTCAACCGGTGCACCGACACACAGCTGCCGCCCACGCCGGACAAGGCCACCGAACTGTCGAACACCTGGGCTGGCAAATACCCCGTCTTCGGCAAGGCCGCGGCCATCGCCCTGATGGAGTGCGCGGCCTGGCCGGTGTCGACCGCGCCCCCGCTGCCGGAGAAGCTCGGTCTCCCGGTGCTCGTGCTGGGCGGGGTCGCCGATCCGGTCGTCGGCAACGCCGGTCAATCGTCGGTGACCGGCGCACTCCGATCGGCGGGCGCACGTAACGCGGCGCTGTCCTGGCAGGGCTACGGCCATCCGGTGTCCACGCATTCCGCGTGCGCGCAGCGGGCGGTGCTCGACTACCTGAAGGACGGCAAACTTCCAGCCGACGGCACCGCCTGCCCAGCCTGAGCCCGGCGCCGGGGGCCGTCGGAGCGACGCGTCAGGCAGGTCCCGGCAACCACCGGTAACCGATCCGGTGTACCGTGCCCCAGTGTTCCTTCGACAGCTCGAGCCCCGCACTGCTCGCACCACCGCCGAGGTGATCAAGTTCGCACTCTGGCCGCTGGCGGTCATGACGGTGCTCAACCGGGTCTTCATCAAGGCTGTCAACGGCTTCGTCACCGACGACTACAAGCCGGTCTACCAGGCTTCCCTCGACTTCCTGAACGGACGCCCGGTCTACACCGCGAACTTCGACTCGGTGGACCCGCACTATCTGTACCCGCCCAGCGGTACCCTGCTGATCGCGCCGATCGCCGCCATCGACTACGAGAAGTCGCGCTGGCTGTTCATCGCCCTGAACGCGATCGCGATCCTCGTCGCGTGGTACCTGCTGCTGCGGCTGTTCCGGTACACGCTGAACTCGGTCGCCGCGCCGGCGCTGCTGCTGGCGATGTTCTCGTCCGAAACCGTGATCAACACGCTGGTGTTCACCAACGTCAACGGCTGTGTGCTGCTGGCCGAGCTGATCTTCATCCACCTGCTGCTGAAACGGCGGGATCTGTGGGCGGGCGCCGCGCTCGGATTGAGTATCGCGGTCAAACCGACGCTGGCACCCTTGCTGTTGATCGCGCTGGCACGCGGGCAATGGAAGGTGTTCGTGACCGCGCTGGGCGTGCCGCTGGCGCTCACCGCGATCGCCTGGCCGCTGTCGAAGGACCCCGAGAAGTTCCTCACCCGCACCGCGCCCTACATCTTCGAATCCCGCGACTACTTCAACAGCGCGATCGTCGGCAACGGCGAGTACTACGGCCTGCCGCCATGGCTGACCTGGGGCATGCGCCTGGTGCTCGGCGTGCTCGTGCTGATCTCGCTGTGGCTGCTGTACCGCTACTACCGCGAGGACGAGCTGTTCTTCGTCTGCACCTGCTCCGGCGTGCTGCTGACGGCCTCCTTCCTGCTCAGCTCACTGGGGCAGATGTACTACTCGATGATGCTGTTCCCGTTCCTGATGACGGTGGTGCTGCGCAATTCGGTGCTGCGCAACTGGCCGGCGTGGCTGGCGATCTTCGGGTTCATGAGCTACGACAAGTGGCTGTCGGACCGCTGGCAGCACATCGGCCGCAACCTGGAGTACCTGCGCATCACCTTCGGCTGGGGGCTGCTGCTGATCGTCGTGTTCTGCGTGCTCGGCGAGCGTTATCTGGCCGCGCGGCGGGAAGGCAGGCTGCCGTTCGGGCTCGACCCCGAATGGATGAAGTCCGCACCGGACCCTCGCGGCGACGCGGCGCGACCGCCCGCCCTCGCGACCGGATCCGCCGTCGCGACGGAGACTTCCCCACACAACGGTTCGGCGCCCCTGGAGCAGAATCGTATTAGCGTGGAGCCATGAGTTTCTCCCTGCCCGCGCCGCGCATCCAGCTCTCACCGCAGGAATGGCGGTCGAAGCTGGACCCCGAGGAATACGCGGTGCTGCGCGAGGCCGCCACCGAGCGCCCGTTCACCGGCGAATACACCGACACCCATACCGAAGGTTTCTACGTGTGCCGGGCCTGCGGCAGCGAACTGTTTCGCAGTACCGAGAAGTTCGACTCGCACTGCGGCTGGCCCTCCTTCTTCGATCCGGCGAAGTCCGAAGCGGTGATTCTCCGCCCGGACGATTCGCTCGGCATGCACCGGGTCGAAGTGCTGTGCGCGAACTGCCACAGCCACCTCGGCCACGTGTTCGAGGGCGAGGGATACAACACGCCCACCGACAAGCGCTACTGCATCAACTCCATCGCCCTGCGGCTGCACCCCTCGGACAGCGCAGCGGAGTAACAGCCCGACCGCTCACCGGCAGCGTACGGAGCGCCGGCGTTGCGCGCATGCCCCGAAAACTCTGGGCAAGCGTGCCCGGCAGTGACCGGACTGCCTGCGGCGGCGGCACGTGACACCCGCGCATCCGCCGCCGACCAGGCATGCGTCTGCCGAACCGGGCTCGCGGCGGCCCGGCCCGCCGTTGCGGAATCCGCACCGACAGCGCCACCGCTACCGGCCGTCCACCGACCGGCAATCGAGCGCGCCGGGGCCGACCCGCCGACGGAGGGTCAGGGCAGGGCGGCGATCAGTTTCTCGATCTCCACGCGGGGGCCGGTGAAGAACGGGATCTCCTCGCGCACGTGCTTGCGGGCGTCGGTGGCCCGCAGATCGCGCATCAGGTCGACGATGCGGTGCAGTTCGGGCGCCTCGAAGGCCAGGATCCACTCGTAGTCGCCGAGCGCGAACGAGCTGACGGTATTGGCCCGCACGTCCGGATATCCCCGCGCGGCCTTGCCGTGTTCGGCCAGCATCCGGCGGCGCTCGTCGTCCGGCAGCAGGTACCAGTCGTAGGACCGGACGAACGGGTACACGCAGATGTAGGCCCCGGGTTCCTCACCGGCCAGGAACGCCGGGATGTGGCTCTTGTTGAACTCGGCCGGACGGTGCAGCGCCACGTTGCTCCAAACCGGCGCACTGGCCCGGCCGAGTGCGGTGCTGCGGCGGAAATCGGCGTAGGCCGCCTGCAGGTCCTCGACGCGTTCGGCGTGCGTCCAGATCATGAAATCGGCGTCGGCGCGCATCCCCGCCACGTCGTAGACGCCGCGGACCACGACGTCGCGGTCGGCCAGACCGTCGATGTACGCCCTGGCCTCCTTGGTCGCGGCGTCCCGGTCCTCGCCCAGCACTCCGGGCTGAACCTGGAAGACCGAGAACATCAGGTAGCGGATGGTGGAGTTGAGAGCCTCATAGTCGAGTCGCGCCATAGCACTATCGTGCCACTCGGTCGGGAGCACCCGCGCCGCCGGGCGTGAACTGCTCGACGTGCACCCGAGCGTCCGGGATCCCGAGGACGCGCAGCTGACTCCCGATGTCGCGCAGGAACGCGGGCGGACCGCAGACGTAGACGTCGGCGTCGGCGGGCAACTCCAGTGCCGAGAGATCGACCCGGCCGTGCCGAGCGCCGGGAACTGGCTGCTCGTACCAGATCTCGACCGCGGCCTGTTCGAGCCGGGTAGCGAGTTCCCGGAGCCGTCGGCGCAGCGGATGGGTCCGCGGCCCGCGGTCCGCGTGCACGATCACGGTGCGGCGCCACGGGGCGTTGACGGTGAGGTATTCCAGGACACCGATCGTCGGGGTCACTCCGATTCCGCCGGAGATCAGCACCAGCGGGGTCGTCGCCGCGGTGTCGATGACGACATCGCCGAACGGGAGAGTGATCTGCAGCGGGTCGCCGGGGCGCAGACGCTCGTGCAGCCACGAGGAGACCTCGCCCGCCGGGCACCCGCCCGCCGCCTCGACCCGTTTGACGGCGAACGACAGCGCGCCCTCGCGCGACCCGCCGACCAGGCTGTACTGCCGCAGTTGGCGCGCGCCGTCGGGAAGCCGCACACCCACCGAGATGTACTGTCCAGGAACGAAGCCCGGCAGCTGGTAGTCCGGGTCAGCGGACTCGACGGTGAAGATCGCGACGCCGGAAGGGTCGTCCTCGCGCGCCAGGACGCGCACGTCGCGGAAGACATCGCCGAAGTCCACGCCCGCCTCGGCGTACAGCCCCTTCTCTCGATCCATCAGCGCGGCGGCCATCAGCCAGTAGACTCGATCCCAAGCGGCCGCGACCGGCGCGTCGACCACGTCGGCGCCGAGAACTTCCACGATGGCGGCGAACAGATTGTCGTGCACGATCTGGTACTGCTCCGGAGTCACGCCGAGCGACGCGTGCTTGTGCGCGATCCGCGACAACATGGTCGCCGGGTGCGGCAACGCGGGATCGACCAGGTAGGTGGCGAACGCGGCGATCGAGGCCGCCAGCGCACGCTGCTGACTGCCCTGTGCCTGGTTGCCTCGGTTGAACGTGTCGCGCAGCAAGCGCGGGTGGGCCTCGAACAGCGTCCGATAGAACACGGCCGTGATGCGATCGATATTCGCCGCGACCAGTGGCAGTGTCGCGCGGACGATGTCGGCGTACTGCGGTTCCAGTTCCGGTTCGGCACGGACAACGCTGTCGGTGTTCATGAAATTTCATCCCTCTCGTTGGAACCATTCGCGCCGGGGTGGGCGAGTAATTGCAGCAATCCGCCGGTCGATGAAGTGACCAATTCCTCTACTGAATAGCGGTCCAGCTCGGCATAAAAAGCCTTCTTCGCGTCGGCGAGAATTCGGCGCAGCCGGCACGCTCCCAGGAACGGGCACGGCTCCGGTTCTCCGCATTCCACCACGTCGCGGTCGCCTTCCAATTCCCGGATGAGCCGGCCCACCGACGCGGCGCGGCCCGCCGCGGTGATGAACAATCCCCCGGACCGTCCGCGATGCGCCTCCAGCAGACCGAGGTCGACGAGCCGCGACACGGCTTTGGCGACATGCTTCTCGGACGCCCCGACCTGCCGGGCGATGAGTTTGGTGGTCACCCGGGAATCGGTGTCGCCGTCCACCGCGAGACGCATGATGGTGCGCAAGCCGATATCGGTGAAGTGCGAGAACTGCATGGTGATCACGGTACCGGCGCTTTTCACCGAATCCGCGCACCGGCGGAGTGTGCTTGATTACGCCGGTTCGTGCGTATTTTCGACGTGGCGAAATCCGGTCCGCAGGCTTGGGTGAACAGCGCAATCACCGCAGCACGAAAAATTGCGCACGCGAGGAGAAACCCGGGTCCGGTCGCGGGAACGTGCGCGACCGGCCGTTGCGGCGCCGATCAGGTTGCGGTGTTCGCCCCCATCCGCTCCGCGATGCGATGCGCTGCGGCGGCGCCGGAGGCGACGCACGCGGGTACGCCCACGCCGTGCAGGTACGCACCGGCCACGGCCAAGCCGTCGAGCGTCGCGACCTCGGCTTCGACCGCCGCGATACGGGCGGGGTGGCCGGGCGCGTACTGGGCGAGGCCGCCCGGCCAGCGCTGGACGACCGTCGCGACCGGCTCGATGGCGACCCCGGTGACGGTTGCCAGGTCCTCGGTGGCGGCGGTGACGAGCTCGGCATCGGGCCACGACAGCGGCGAGTCGTCGCCGAACTTGCCGAAGGAGACTCGGACGAGCGCTGTCTCGCGTTGCGCCAGATGTGTCCATTTGCGGCTGGAGAGCGTGAACGCTTTGGCGCGCAGCCGCTCTCCGGTGGCCACCAGGATGCCGGAGTTCCGCGGCAAGGCGGTCTCCCGTGGCAGCGCGAGCGCCACCACCACCGACGAGGACAGTTCTACGCCCGCCAGTTCCGCCGCCGCGGCGGGGGCGACGGTCTTCAGCAGCCGCGCGGTCACCGGCGCCGGGGTGGCGAGCACTACGGCGTCGACGGCGCCGATCGGGTCGACCACCCAGCCACGCAGCCCCCTGGCCAAGCGCGTTCCCGGTGTCGCGGTGACGAATCGCGCAGCGGAGCGTTCGGCCAGGGCCTCGAGCAGCACCCGGTAACCGTCCCGGATTCCGCCGAAGACCGGCGCGTTCGACGGCGGCGGCAGCGCGGCGCCGACGGCTGCGGTGAGGCTGGGCGCACCCCCGTCCAGCGCCGCGGCCAGCGTGGGCAGCGCGGCGCGCACACCGATGGAACGGGAACTGCCCGCGTACACGCCACCGAGCAGCGGGTCCACGCTGCGCTCGGCGACCTGCGCGCCGAATCGGTCGGCGACCAGGCGATAGACGTCGATATCGGACCCGCGCTCCCAGGTGAGCGGCCGGTCGGGTTCGGCGGCGATCCGTGCCAGGGTGGCGTCGTCGACCAGCCCCCGCATCGACTCGGCGTTCGCCGGGACACCCATCAGCGTGCCTTCCGGCATCGGATGCGCCGACCCGGATGCCCACACCAGCGGCCGCAACCCGGCGGGAGTCACCAGCTGCGACCCGAGCCCGAGTTCACTCAGCAGCGCGGGCACTTCCGGCCGTCGCCCGACGAACGCTTCGGCCCCGAGATCCAGTGGCCCTCCGGCCAATTCCCCGGTGTAGAGGATGCCGCCGACCCGCTCGGCCCGATCGAGCACGAGCACGTCGGCATCCGGTCCGAGCGCCGTCCGCAACCGATACGCGGCTACCAGTCCACTGATCCCGCCGCCGACCACCGCGATACGCATATCTCGACCGTATCGTGTGCCGTGCGGACGACCGCCGAACGGGCGGCGCCCTATGACCAGCGGCACACCACCGACCGCGTGGCTGCGCGTCGCCGGTCGATCTCTCCCGGGGTCACTACATCGAGCGCATCGCCCGTGCTCGGATCGGCGACGCAGCGTGCGCGCCGCTCGAGGCCGCCTCCGGCGCTCGACCTTGCGCCGATGCCCCTGCTTACCCGCTCAGAGTGTGTGGACGAGCTCCACCAATGCCGTCAGCACGCCCGGATCGGTCTCCGGCAGCACTCCGTGGCCCAGGTTGAAGATGTGACCGGACGCGCCGAGCGTGATCGCCTCGTCCGCTTCGCGCGCGATCCGCCGCGCCTGCGCCTCGATCGCCTCGAACCCGGCGAACAGCACGGCGGGATCGAGGTTGCCCTGCAGGGCTTTTCCGGGTCCGACGCGGCGGACGGCCTCGGTCAGCGGCACCCGCCAGTCGACACCGACCACGTCGGCGCCCGCCTCGCCCATCGCGCCGAGCAGCTCGCCGGTGCCCACCCCGAAGTGGATCCGCGGCACCCCCGCGTCGGCGATCTCGGCGAAGACCCGCTCCGAATGCGGCAGCACGAAACGGCGGTAGTCGGCCAGCGAGAGCGCACCCGCCCAGGAGTCGAACAGTTGTACCGCGTCGACGCCCGCTGCCAGCTGAGCCTGGAGGAACGCGATGGTGATGTCGGTGAGCACGCCCAGCAACGCGTGCCAGGTCTGCGGGTCGGCGTACATCATCGCCTTGGTGCGCTCGTGGTTCTTGCTCGGGCCGCCCTCGACCAGGTAGGAAGCGAGCGTGAACGGCGCGCCCGCGAACCCGATCAGCGGCGTCTCCCCCAGCGCGTCGAGCAGCAAGCGCACGCCATCGGTGACCGCCCCGACCTCCTCGGGCCGCAACCGGGGCAGTGCGCGCACGTCGTCGACCGTCCGCACGGGCGCGGCGACGACCGGCCCCACGCCGGGCACGATGTCCAGATCGATTCCCGCGGCTTTGAGCGGAACGACGATGTCGGAGAACAGGATCGCGGCGTCCACCTGGTGCCTGCGGATCGGCTGCAGGGTGATCTCGCAGACCAGCTCCGGATCGAAGCAGGACTCGAGCATTCCGATGCCCGCGCGAACCTCGCGGTATTCGGGCAGCGAGCGTCCGGCCTGGCGCATGAACCACACCGGACGCCTGCTGGGCGTCGCGCCGGTGGCGGCGGCCAGGAACGGGGCATCGGTCAACCGGCGACGGGTTTGAGTGCTCATCACGGCTATCGTATGCGGGCCCGCCCGCAGGGGCGGACGCGGAGGCGGCGACGACCGCGTGGTCGACGACCGGGCAGTCACCGCACGGCCCGTAGCGGCGCGCCTCCGACCGCGCCGGGTGCACAAGGTCTACCGTCAGCATTCGTGACACCGCTCGACTTCCGCGACGGCGCCGCACCGACCGAAGGACCTCATGGCGAGCCAGCTCAGTTTCGCGCCGCGGTCGAGGCGATGGGCACCGCTACCGTGCACCCTCGGATCGAGCTCGCGCCCATCCGGCCGCCCCAACGACTCGCACCGTACTCCTACGCCATCGGCGCGGAGGTCGCACATCCGGAAACCCCTGTGGTGCCCGCGGACTCCGAAGGCGACGCGTTCGGCAGGCTGATCCTGCTGCACGATCCGGACGGCGACGACACCTGGCACGGCACCCTCCGCCTGGTCGCCTACATCCAGGCCGACATCGACGCCGCGCTCGCCACCGACCCCCTGTTGCCCGAGGTGGCGTGGAGCTGGCTGGTGGACGCGCTGGAGTCGCGGACCGAACCGTTCACCGCGCTCGGCGGCACGGTGACCTCGACCAGTTCGGTCCGCTACGGGGACATCGCCGGTCCACCGCGCGCCCATCAGCTGGAACTACGCGCCTCGTGGACGCCCGTCACCACCGACCTGCGCCCGCACCTCGAGGCGTTCTGCGAGGTGCTGGCCTACGCGGCCGGGCTGCCGCCCGCCGGGGTGACTCAGCTCCAGGTACCGCCAGGACTGTCCCGCGATCACCCCTGAGCGCGCATGCCCCTGAAGGGGCGTGACCTGCGCCGGGACAGCCGTCGCCCGGTCCGGCGGGTACGTCGCGCCGGAGCCGCCGACACACTTATGCGGCGATAGGACGGCGGCGCCGTGGAGTCGGCACGTAAAGTTCAACACCATGTCCGTACCAGACGAATCCGAAGCCTCGGCCGCGACGCCCCTGCTCGCGCCGGTGGAGGGCGTGCCGCCGGTACTGGACACCGCCGCCGAGATCAACGCGGCCGCCGCCCTGCTGGTCGCGGGCACCGGTCCGCTGGCCGTGGACGCCGAACGCGCCTCCGGGTTCCGCTACTCCGCGCGCGCCTACCTCATCCAATTGCGCCGCGCGGGCGCGGGCACCTTCCTCATCGATCCCATCCCGGTCACCGATGCGCTCGCCCCGCTGGCGGAGGCGATCAACGGACTCGAATGGGTGCTGCACTCCGCCGATCAGGATCTGCCGGGCCTGGCGGAACTCGGCCTGCGTCCGGCCCGGCTGTTCGACACCGAATTGGGCGGACGCCTGGCGGGTTTCGAACGCGTCGGGCTCGCCGCGATGGTGGAGCGTCTGCTGGGTCGCGCGTTGCGCAAAGGGCACGGTGCGGCCGACTGGTCCACCCGGCCGCTGCCCGCCGACTGGCTGAATTACGCCGCCCTGGACGTCGAGTTGTTGCTGGAACTGCGCGACGCCGTGGCCGCCGCTCTCGACGAGCAGGGCAAATCCGATTGGGCCGCGCAAGAATTCGAGCACATCCGCACCTTGGATCCGCCCGCGCCGAAGGCCGAGCGCTGGCGGCGCACCTCGGGCATCCACACCCTGCGCCGCACCAGGCAGCTGGCGGTGGTGCGCGAGCTGTGGACCACGCGGGACGCGCTGGCCCGCGCCCGGGACGTGGCGCCCGCCCGTATCCTGCCCGATGCCGCGATCATCGCCGCGGCCACCGCGGAACCGAAATCCATCGCGCAATTGCGCACGCTGCCGGTGTTCGGCGGGCCGCGCCAGCGCAGGTACTCCCGCGAGTGGCTCACCGCGATCGAGCGCGGCCGCACGCTGCCCGACAGCGAGCTGCCGCCGCTCACCCAGCCGTTCGACGGACCGCCGCCGGTCAACCGCTGGGAGCGGCGCGACCCGGCCGCGGCGGCCCGCCTGACCCGGTCGCGAGCCGCCATGGGCGAGCTGTCGGCCGAGCACTCGATCCCGGTGGAGAATCTGCTCGCGCCCGACCTGGTGCGCCGCCTGTGCTGGGACGGGCTGCCCGACTACGACGTGGCCGAGCCCTCCGCCGTCGACGGGTACTTGAAGTCCGGCGGCGCCCGCCCCTGGCAACGGGAACTCGCGGTGCCGCGGCTGGCCGTCGCGCTGCGGCCGGTCGACTAGTACCCGGCCGCCCCGTCGAGTCGCGGCGTCAGCGGGCGGCCAGCCACCCGCTGATCCGGCGGGCGATGTCGGGGCCGGTGAGGCCGAGTTCGGCGTGCACCTCGCCGCGCGAGGCATGGTCCAGGAATTGCTGCGGCACACCGAGATCGCGCGTGGGGATGTCCAGCCCGGAGTTGCGCAGGCGAGCCGACACCGTCGAGCCGATGCCGCCGTGCAGCCCGCCGTCCTCCAGCGTGACGACGATCCGGTAGTTCTCCGCGAGCTTCAGCAGGGTGTCGGAGACCGGCAGGACCCAGCGCGGGTCGAGGACGGTGACCGAGATACCTTCCGAGTCCAGCAGATTCGCCGCTTCCAGGGCCGCGCCCGCGAACGCTCCCACCGCGACGAGCAGGACGTCGCCGTGTACCGCCTGCACCGAGCCGCCGTCGGGCTCGGCCATCCGCAGCACGTCGATCCCGTCCAGCCGTTCGACCGCGGAGATATCCTCGGCCACACTGCCTTTCGGGAAACGCAGCGCGGTGGGCCCGTCGTGGACGGCCAGCGCCTCGGCCAGTTCCTCGCGCAGGGTCGCGGCGTCGCGCGGAGCGGCGACCCGGATGCCGGGAACGATCCCGAGCACCGACAGATCCCACATCCCGTTGTGGCTCGCGCCGTCGGAGCCGGTGATGCCCGCGCGGTCCAGCACGACGGTGACCGGCTGCTTCAGCAGCGCAACGTCCATCAGCAACTGGTCGAAAGCGCGGTTGAGGAACGTCGAGTAGATCGCCACCACCGGATGCATGCCGCCGAGCGCGAGCCCCGCCGCCGAGGCCATGGCGTGCTGTTCGGCGATGCCGACGTCGAACATCCGGTCGGGGAAGCGCTCCCCGAACGCGGCCAGCCCGGTCGGGCCCGGCATCGCCGCGGTGATGGCCACGATGTCGGCGCGGCGTTCGGCGTGGGCGATCAACTCCTCGGAGAACACCGACGTCCAGCCGCGCGCCTTCGGACCGCCGACCGGGACGCCGGTGAGCGGGTCGATGGGGTCACAGGCGTGCATCTGGTCGGCGACGTGGTTCTCGGCGGGTGCGTACCCCCGGCCCTTCTGCGTCACCGCGTGCACCACGACGGGGCCGCCGAAATCCTTGGCCCGGCGCAGCGCCGCCTCCAGGGCGACGACGTCGTGGCCGTCCACCGGCCCGACGTACTTCAGGCCGAGGTCGCTGAACAGCTCCTGCGGGCTGACCGCGTCCTTGATGCCCGCCTTCACCGCGTGCACCATCGAGTACGCCGACTCGCCCACCCCGGGGATGCTCTTCAGGATGCGCTTGCCCGCGTCCAGCGCGTGCTCGTAGGCGGGCTGGGTGCGCAGCGCCGTGAGCCGCTCGGCCAAGCCGCCGATGGTGGGCGCGTAGGAGCGGCCGTTGTCGTTGACCACGACGACCACCGGGCGATCCGGAGCGGCGGCGATGTTGTTGAGCGCCTCCCAGCACATGCCGCCGGTGAGCGCGCCGTCGCCGACGACCGCTACCACGTGCCGGTCCTGCCCGCTCAGCGCGAACGCCTTCGCCAGGCCGTCCGCGTAGGACAGCGCCGCCGAGGCGTGCGAGGACTCCACCCAGTCGTGGGCGCTCTCGGCGCGGCTGGGGTAGCCGGACAGGCCGCCCTGCTTGCGCAGCGAGTCGAACTGATCCTTGCGGCCGGTCAGGATCTTGTGCACGTAGGCCTGGTGCCCGGTGTCGAAGATCAACGGGTCGGCCGGCGAGTCGAAGATCCGGTGCAGCGCGATGGTGAGCTCGACCACACCGAGGTTGGGGCCGAGGTGGCCACCGGTCGCGGCGACTTTGCGCACCAGGAACTCGCGGATCTCCTCCGCCAGCTTGCGCACTTGCGACACGGTCAGCCGGCGCAGATCATCGGGCGTGTCGACCCGGGAAAGCACTCCCACCTGAACTAGCTCCCTCCGGATAGCGCATCTGATCCGATCAGTCTACGGAGCGGCGGCCGGTGCTCCCGCACGAGAACGGTCACACCCTCCGACATGGGGTCGGAATGTGAGCCTCGACATACGGTACCCGGCTCGGCGCGACCGGGTGGCGTGCCCCGGGCAAGTGGTCTCGCGGACAACCGAACCCGGCGTCGCGGCGCGGACCGTCGACGATGCCGGCCACCGGCGCCGGGCGGCCGTTCCGCGGCGCCGGAGAACAACCTTCGAATTCGCTGCCATGCGGTTCGATTCGTTCGGCGTCCGCCCGGCCGACACCGAAGGCCCGTGGGTGATTCCAGGACCTGACGGGGCCGAGTCGGCCGCGATCGACCGCCGCGGCGGGCACGATGGTGCGGTACGGATCGACAGCGATCGACGAGGAGAGTCCGGTGAGCAAGAAGAACGATTCGCGGGCGGGCACCGTCACGACCTACGGGCACGGCACCGCCCGCGCCACGCCGGACCTGATGCGGGTGACGATCTCCGTCGAGTCGCGGGCGAGCAAGGTCGCGCTCGCCTACAGCCAGGCCGGTGCGCGCGTGGCCGCGGTCGCGCGGTCGCTGCGGTCCGACGGCGTCGACGGCGGGGACATCGCCACCAGCGGACTGTCGGTGCAGACGGAGACGGTGTGGACCGAGGGCCAGGGCAACCGCATCACGGGATACCTGGCCACCACGTCGCTGACGGTCGCGTTGCGCGACATCGGCGAGGACGCCGATCCCGCTCCGGGAACCGTCATCGCCAACTGCGTCGAGGCGGGCGGCGACGACGTCCGTCTCGGCGGTCTGGTTCTCTCCTTCGCCGACCAGGAGTCGCTGCTCACCCGGGCCCGCGATGCCGCGTGGGAGAACGCCATGGCCAAGGCCGAGCAGTACGCGGGGCGCGCGCAGCGCACACTCGGCAAGGTCGTGGAGATCACCGAGAACACCGCCTCCGCGCCGCCCGTTCCCCGCGCGCAGTCCCTGTCCGCGCCGATGGAGGCCTACCGCGCCGCCGCCGTCCCGGTCGAACTGGGCGAAAGCGAGATCTCCGCGGGCATCCGGGTCACCTGGCAGTTGGACTGACGGCATCTGCGCCGGGTCGGCCCGGACGAGCGAACGTCCCGCGGCGGAGACCGCATGGCAGTGACTCTGATCGGACGCCCGCGCGAATTCGCCGCTGCGCCGGGCTCGGCTGCCTATATTGAGGTCGTCCCCGATCGGAGGTCGTATGTCGTTCGTGCTCGTCGACACGCCGCGGCCGCATGTCGCCCTGGTGACGCTCAACCGGCCCGAACGGATGAACGCGATGGCGTTCGACGTGATGATCCCGCTGCGCGAGGCGCTCGAGCAGGTGCGCGCCGACAACGACATCCGCGTTGTCGTGCTGACCGGCGCGGGGGCCGGTTTCTGCTCCGGCGCCGACCTGACCAGCGCGGGGAAGGTGCCGAACGTCGACGGGCTGACCGTCGCCAGTGTCGCGCGGCGGTCGATGGATCTGCTCAACGACGTGATGATCACGCTGCGGCGGATGCACCAGCCGGTGATCGCCGCGGTCAACGGCGCGGCCATCGGCGGCGGGTTCTGCCTGGCCGTGGGCGCCGATATCCGGATCGCCGCCGCCGACGCGTTTTTCCGAGCCGCGGGCATCAACAACGGCCTCACCTCGGCCGAACTCGGCATCAGCTATCTGTTGCCGCGGGCCGTCGGCGCTTCCCGGGCGTTCGAGATCATGCTGTCCGGCCGCGACGTGGACGCGGCCGAAGCCGAACGCATCGGCCTGGTCTCCCGCACGGTCGCGGCTACCGAGCTGCTGGATACCTGCTACGACCTGGCCGAACGCATCATCGGCTTCAGCCGGGTCGGCACCGAGCTCACCAAGCGCATGCTGTGGAGCGGCATCGAGGCGGGCGGATTCGAATCGCACATGCAGCACGAGGGCATGGCCCAGCTCTACGTCCGTCTCACCACCGGCAATTTCGACGAGGCGATCCGCGCCCGCCGCGATCGCCGGCCGCCGGTCTACGAGGACTGATCGCTCACCGCCGCAGCAGTGCGAGGCATTCGACGTGGTGCGTCGCGGGGAACGCGTCGAAGGCGCGCAGATCGGCGAGCCGGTAGCCCGCGGCCTGATACAGGCCGAGATCGCGGGCGAACGCGGCGGGATCGCAGCCGACGTGGATGATCCGGTCCGGCCCGCTGGCGGTGACCGCGCCGACCACCTCTTTGCCCGCGCCCGCGCGGGGCGGGTCGAGCACGACGACATCGGGGGCGGCCGCGCCGACGTGCTCGAGCACCCAGCGCTCCACCCGCTGCGCCCGCAGCTGCACCCACGGCAGATCACGCAACGCGGCGGCCCCGTCGGCGACCGCGGACCGGGCGGATTCCACCGCGAGCACCGCGCCACCGCGCCCGGCCTGCTCGGCGAGGCGTGCCGCGAAGACCCCGGCGCCGCTGTAGAGGTCCCACGCCCGCCCGCCGGGCCCGAGACCCGACCACTCCGCGACCAGATCCGAATAGCGTTGTGCCGCACCGTGATGCGCCTGCCAGAAGC